>NZ_JAVRHI010000052.1:0-14051 GCF_034105845.1 Streptomyces sp. CRN 30
GTGCCGCGCGGTGCCGTCCCCGGCGCGCGCGGAGGACGCGCTGCGGCCGGGCCGGGAGTCGAGGTAGCGGCGGGCGCCCCAGCCGAGCACGGCCTCGGCGAGCAGCCCCGCGAGGCCGGTCTCGAAGTGGCCGAGCTGCTCGGCGGCGTTGCGGCAGTGGCGGCACTGGGCGAGGTGGTCGCGGACGTCCGGCAGGAGCGTCGAGCCGCGCCGGATCGGGACGTCGAGGAGGCGGTTGTAGAACCGGCAGTCCGGGGAGGGCGCGAGCTGCTGGTGGGCGTGGACGCACGCCTCGCGGAACTTCTCCCGCGCCTGCGCGAGCGTCGCGGCGGCGGTGTCCGCGTCCAGGCCGAGCAGGCCCGCCGGGACACTCAGGGGTTCGGCCTCGACCTCGGTGTGCCAGAGCAGGCAGCGGGCGGTGACCGGCAGGGAGTCGAAGGCGCGGGCGGCCAGGGTGCGGTTCTCCGGGGTGAGGGACTTCGCGGCGCGCATGCCGCGGCCGCCCGCCGGTTTGAGCAGTTCCGGCAGGGCGCCGGTGGTCCGTTCGTCGGCGGACCACTGCCGGACGGTGTCGCGCACGGCCACCAGGAGCCTCGGGCGCAGGGCCGCGGCCGGGTCGCCCTGGGCGAGCCGGTCCAGGACCCTGCGGAAGGCGGCCGCGGTGACCATGGCGGCGATGTCCGACGAGGTGGCGAGGCAGATGGCGGCGTAGTCGTGCGCGGGCCGCCAGTGCCGCGCGGTGAGCAGCGCGGCGGCGGCGGCCGCCTCGCTCTCCGGACGTTCCCGCAGCCGGGCGGCGAGGACGTCGTCGGACTCCCCCGGGTCCCCGCCGGTGGGTGGGCGGAGCGGACGAGGGGGGTGGGGGGTGGGCACTGAGAGAGATCCTTCCCACGCGTATGCGACTAGGAAGCAGGGAGCGCGCTCAGCGACGGCGAAGCGGACCCGGTCCATGGGTGCGCGTGCGCCACCCGGCCGTACCCCCCGCACGGAGGCATCACTCTGGCACGAACTCCCGATGGTCAACAAGGCACTTGGGGAACTGGCGGGAGTTGAAGAAAAGTCAGATCTGCCAGGAGCGGAGCCGGTCGGCCGCGCGGTAGACGTCGGCCTTGCCGGACATCAGGTCGCGGGCGAGGTCGACCAGGGCGCCGTAGGGCGGATCGATGCCGACGCCGCTGACGAACATGTAGGCCACGGCCGTCGCGCAGGCGAAGCGGGCGTTGGCCGACGGCAGGGGTCTGAGCACGGCGAGGGTGTGCAGCAGGGCGGCGGCCCGCCAGGCGGGGTCGGAGTCCACCCCGAGGCGCGGCGGGTCGACCCGGTGCCGGGCGACGGCGGCGACCAGTGCGGAGAAGTCGTTGACCGTGGGCTGGTCCGGCAGCACTTCCTCGTGGCGCTGGAGCAGCCAGGGCACGTCGATGTGGATGACGGAGGCGGTCATGCGCTAGGCGGCCCGTCCTGTGCCCGCGGCGGGCGGTTCGTCGTCGGGGAAGGCGGCCGCGAACTCGTCGGCGTGCGACCGGAAGAAGCTGCGGAACGTCTCCGCGCCCTCCTGGAGCGCCCGGTGGCGCTTGATGTCGGCGGCGGCGGCCTCACGGACGAGGGCCTTCATCGACGTACCGCGCTCCTTGGCGATCTGGCGCAGGTCCTCGAGTTCGCGGTCGCTGAACTCCACGTTCAAGGCTGGCATGCCCCCACGGTACCGCTCGGGTACTGACTCGTAAATAGCGCCTGGTCAGCACCGGGGCGAAGCGGTACCGCGGGGGGGCGGCGCGGGTGGTTCAGCCCTGGTCCGCCACGAAGGCGGCGACACGGGCCAGCGCGGCGTTCCAGTTGATGGTGAGTTCGTTGGTCGACCAGGACTGTATGTCGTCGATGTAGCAGAACTGGCCGACGCAGCCCTGGAGCTTCGCCTGGGCGAGCGGGTCCTGGATGCTGGAGTTCGGGCCGCCGGAGAGCGTGCCGGCCGGCGGGTTCGGCAGCGCCGGTTCGAGCTGGCGGGCGTACCAGCGGCTGTGCTGGTTGTGCGCGTTCACCTCGCCGTAGCCGGTGACGTAGGAGATGTTCAGCGCGTTGCGGCCGAGGATGTAGTCCATGCTCTGCACCGCGCCGTCGCGGTACCTGGCGGCGCCGGTCAGGTCGTACGCCGTGGCGAGGACGACGGCGTTGTTGAGGATCTGGTGGCTGGAGCCCCAGTCGTAGACGTTGCCGTCGGGGGCGTACGGCATGCCGTACGGGTGGGCCTCGACCGTGGCGAGATAGCGGTCGGCGCCCTCGACGACGGAGCGGCGCACGGCGTCCCGGCCGGGGAGGCGGCTCGGGACCGTCGCCAGGTCCAGGCGGGCCGCGGCGGCGGTGCGGGCCCAGTCGAAGCCGATCGGGCCGAAGATGTCGGCGGTGTGCACCGGGGAGTCCAGTACGTACGTCCTGAACTCCTTCTCGCCGGTGGTCAGGTACAGCTCGGCGGCGGCCCAGTAGAACTCGTCCCGGACGTCCCGGTCGGGGTAGGCGCCGCCGCCGATGCCGTCGTTCTCGTCGGCGTACACGTCGGGGTGGGCGAGCGCCGCCGCCCAGGCCGTGCGCGCGGCCTTCAGGGCGCGGGCGGCGAAGGCGCGGTCGTAGGGGGCGTACAGCCGGGCGGCCTGGGCGGCGGTGGCGGCGAGGTTGAGGGTGGCGGCGGTGGTCGGCGGGTGCAGTTCGCGCTTCTGCGGGTCGGCGCTCGGCAGCAGCGGCAGCCCGGTCCACTGCTCGTCGTGGATCTTGTGGTGGGCCATGCCGGCCAGCGGCTGCCCCTCGGGCACCTGCATCCTCAGCAGGAAGTCCAGCTCCCAGCGGACCTCGTCGAGGAGGTCGGGGACCTTGTTGCCGCTCTCGGGGATGTCCAGCGTGCCGTCGCGGAACGCCGACGGGGTGCCCGTACGGGCGTGCAGCGCGCGCTCGTAGGTGCTCAGCAGCTCCCAGGCGGAGATGCCGCCGTTGACAACGTACTTGCCGTGGTCGCCGGCGTCGTACCAGCCGCCGGAGACGTCCAGACGGTGGTCGCAGGCACCCGGCCGGCAGGGGACGTCGGTGTCGCCCTGGTTGGGCGCGACGCCCACGTGTCCGGCCGCGCGGCCGTAGCCGGGACGCAGGTCGTCGCTGATGGCGGTACCGCTGCGCTGGGTGTAGTAGAACTTCGCGGCGTCGGTGCGCAGCCGCTCGTAGGCGTCGGTGCCGATGTCGAAGGGGCGGCTGGTCTCGCCGTCGGCGACCAGGGTGAGCCCCTCGCCGCGCTTCCGGTACCGGCCGAAGTCGATGGAGTGGACGTTCTGCCCGGAGGAGGCGTCGACGCCGCGCGGCACGGAGCTGCCCTCGGCGACCACGGTCCCGGCGGCGCTCCTGAGCTGCCAGGGCAGCGCGGTGGTGGCGTCGGTGACGAGGGTGGCGTTCTTCGGGCCGGACGGCAGGTAGGCGACCTGGTTGACCCGCACCCGGGGTCCGGTGTCGGGCTCGTAGGGCTCGGGGGCCGCGCCGCCCAGCAGGGAGACGTCGTCCACGCAGAACCGCCAGGGCTCGGCGCCGCCCCCGACCTGGAAGGCGACCTGTCCCTGCGCGGTGCCGGCGGGCGCGGTGAAGGTGTAGGCGTAGCTGTCGCCGGAGACGCTCGGCTGCGGGCTCACCTCGTAGTAGGCGTCGTACGGCTCGACCGCGAGGCCGACGACGGCCCGGACGACGTGTCCGCCGGGCGTGCCGCTCGCGCTGAAGGAGAACCGGTAGGTCTCCCCCGCGGCGAGGGGGATGTCGTTCTGGCCGATGATCACGTCCCAGCGATCGGCCGTCCCGCCGGGAACGTCGGCGCAGAGGCGGCCGTCGTCCACGGCCGCGGTGATGTTGCCGGTGGTCCACCAGGGCGCGGTGCCGTCGTCGAAGGTGCCGTTCCTGACCTGCTCGGTCTCCTCGGCGCCCGCGGGACCCGCGGGCAGCGCGGTGACGGCCGCCGCCAGCAGGCCGGTCAGGGCGACGAGGACGGTTCTGCGTCTGTTCACGTCTGGGCTCCTCGGGGGGAGGTGCGGGTGGGCGCTCGCCGATGTCGGACTCAACTCGTGGGAGCGCTCCCAGATGCGGTCGGAGCCATGTTTGTTGCAGGCATGACAGTCCGTCAACGGTCCGGACGGGGCGGATTCCGTCCGGACCGTCGGCGGGATGGCGCCGCGCGCCTCAGCGGAGCCGGCGCGCGTAGGCGTCGTCGCCCGCGCCGCACGGGCCTCGGGCCATGTTCTCGGCGGCGGTGGAGAAGGCGACGGTGCGGGCGCGGGCGTCGAGCGGGCGGTCGCCGAGTATGGCGTAGCCCGGCCTGCCGGGCCGGCCGGTGAGCGCGGCCTTGCCCGAGGCGTCGGCGACGGCGGCGTCGGGAACCACCGTCAGCCGCCCGGTACGCATGTCCCGCACGCCGGTCCCCACACCCGGCCTCGGGACGCCGGTGCCCGACGTGAACGCGACGTACCGGCCGTCCGCGCTGACGGTGACGCTCCGCGCGTACTGCTTGTTCCCGCCGATGTCGTTGCCGGCGTACCTGAGTTCACCCGTCCGCATGTCACGCCGGTAGGCCGACTGCTTGGGGTGTGTCTCCCCGGGGATCAGATCCGGCGAGTCCGAGAGGAAGACGGCGTAGCGGCCGTCACCGCTGAGGGCTCCGGAGCTGCCGCCGCGCGGCGACTGGCTGCCGTCGGCGGCCGTGCTGACGCGCTGCACACGACCCGTCCTGAGGTCCCGAAAACCGTACAACCCGGCGGTCGGATCGACCGTCCGCGTGCGCCGGGCACCGTCTCAGGCGGCCGGCGTCTCCAGCCGGCTGATCCGTATCGCGCCCCGTGGCTCGCCGGGGTACCGGCTGGTCAGGGTGAGGCGGAGACGCGAACCGCGGACCGGGTCGAAGGTGAGAGCCGTGGGGGTGTCCGAGGCGGTGGCCCAGTCGGTGCGGGCGTTCTCCACCGGCCGCCACGCCCGTCCGTCCCACACCTCGGCCGTGATCGCGGCGGGCAGGCTGTGGGTGGCGTCGGTGGTGAAGGAGACCTCGGCCCGGTCGAAGCGGCGCATCCGGCCGTGGTCGACGGAGATCCAGTCCTCGGCGCGGGCGCCGGAGAAGGCGGGCAGCAGGGCGGTGGCGGCCTTGACGAAGCCGTTGGACCAGCCGGTGGCGGGGTCGCCGTCGAGGACGGCGGCGGGCAGGGTGTCGGGCCGTCCCGAGTAACCGGCGTCCGCGTGCGGGAGTCCGGCGGGCGCGGGGTGCTCGGGCCGGAACTCCGGCGCCGGTGTGGTGGCGCGGGAGGCGGCGCGCTCGGTCCGTACGGCCGCCGTGCCGGTGCGCAGGCCGTCCGCGCGCGCGGTGACCGTCAGCGTACCCGCCCGGGTGCCGGAGCGGACGATGGCGAGGGCCTTGCCGTGGAACGCGGTGCGGGTGGTGGCCTGGTAGCGCTCGGCGCTCTCCTGGCGGCCGTTGTCGAGCCCGGCCAGGGAGCCGCCCGCGACGCCGAAGGTGATCAGGTGCTCGGCGCCGGGCACCACCGTGCCGCGCCGGTCGACGACGTCGGCGGTGACGAACACCAGCGAACGGCCGTCCGCCGCGAGCGACTTCCGGTCGGGGGTGAGCCGGACCGCGTACGGCTCACCCGCCGTGCGCAGCACGTCGGTGGCGACGGTCCTGCCGTCCCGGCGGGCGACCGCCTTCAGCTCCCCGGGTTCGTAGGGCACCTTCCAGGCGAGATGGAGTTTGCCCGCGCTGCCGTTGGGGCTGGTGTAGCTGCCCGGCCAGGGGCCGTCGGTGAAGGTCTTGTCGTCGCCGGTGGCCTCGGTGGTCTCCAGGTAGGCGCGGCCGTCGACGGTCCTCTTGGTGTCGAACTCCCGCACACCGAGGGATTGGCCGTTCAGGAACAGCTCCACGGTGGCGACGTTGGCGTAGGCCCACACCTCGACGGTGTCGCCCTCCCGGTGGTTCCAGGTCATGGGCAGGAGGTGGACCATCGGCTCGTCGGTCCACTGGCTGCGGAACAGGTGGTACATGTCCTTGGGGAAGCCCGCGGTGTCGACGGCGCCGAAGAAGGACGCCTTGACCGGGAAGACGTCGTACGGCGTCGGTTCGCCGATGTAGTCGATGCCCGACCAGAGGAACTGTCCCGCGAACCACTTGCGGTCCCGGTCCTTCTTGTGGCCGTACTCGCCGCTCATGGTCCAGGAGGCGAGGTTGTTGTCGTAGGAGGAGGTGGCGCGCCTGCCGGGGGTGTGGTTCTCGCCGGTGTTGAGGTGTTCGGGCTCCTGGTAGGTGGAGCGGGTGGAGGTCTCCGAGGAGGACTCGGACTCGAACAGGAAGAGGTGGGGGTAGGCGGCGTGCAGCGCGTCGACCGACTTGGCGGTGTTGTAGTTCAGGCCGAGCCCGTCGAGCTTGGCCAGCATCAGGTCGGCCGCCGATCCCTTCGCGGGCAGGGAGCGGTACTTGTCCGAGCCGATGACCAGCGGACGGGTGTCGTCCGCCGCGCGGATCGCGCCGATGACCCGGTCGGCCATGGCGAGACCGGCGGTGGAGGTGGAGTCGGGGACCTCGTTGCCGATGGACCACATCACGACGGCGGGCGAGTTGCGGGCCGCGAGGACCATCTCGGTGGCGTCCTTCTCGCACCACTCGTCGAAGAACCGGCCGTAGTCCCAGCGGTTCTTGCCGGTGCGCCAGCAGTCGAACGCCTCGACCAGCATGACGATGCCCAGTTCCTCGCACGCCTCGATCACCGACGGGTCGGGCGGGTTGTGCGAGGTGCGCAGGGCGTTGACGCCCATCGACTTCATGATCTCCAGCTGGCGGCGGACCGCGTCGGCGCCGACGGCGGCCCCGAGCGCGCCCAGGTCGTGGTGGAGGTCGACACCCTTGAGCTTGGCGGGGACCCCGTTGAGGTGGAACCCCTCCTCGGGGTCGGTCCGGGAGGTGCGGACGCCGAAGACGGTGTCGTAGGTGTCCACGGTCCGCCCGGCGACGCGCAGTTCGGTGCGCAGGGTGTAGCGGTGCGGGTCGGTGAAGTCCCAGAGCCGGGGCCGGGCGACGGTCAGCTCCTGGGTCTCGGTGCGGTCGTCGCCGCCGCCGACGGCGACCGTGCCGGCGGCGCGGGCGACCACCCGGCCGCCGCCGTCCCGCACCGTGGAGCGGACCTCGACGTCGTGCGCGGCGCCGGAGGCGTTGACGACGGTCGTCGCCACCCGTACCAGGGCCGTGCCGGCGCTCACCTCGGGGGTGGTGACGTACGTGCCCCAGCGCTGTACGTGCACCGGCTCGGTGACGACCAGCCGGGCCTCGCGGTAGATGCCGCTGCCGGAGTACCAGCGGCTGCTCGGCAGCCGGTTGCGGACCCGGACCGCGAGGACGTTCTCGGTCACGCCGTCGGTGTGGACGAGGCCGGTGAGGTCGAACGCGAATCCGGTGTAGCCGTAGGGGTGGCGGCCCGCCTCGGTGCCGTTGCACCAGACGTACGCGTCCATGTAGACGCCGTCGAACTCCACCGAGATCCGCTTGCCCGTGAACGCGGCCGGGAGCGTGAACGCCAGGCGGTACCAGCCGAGGCCGCCCGGCAGGAAGCCGGTGCCGCTGGTGGTGCCGTACTCGGTGGTGGGGGTCTGCTCGATGCTCCAGTCGTGCGGGACGGCGACCTCGCGCCAGGCGGAGTCGTCGTGGCCGGGGTCGGCGGCGTCCGCGTCGGACTCGTCCGCGCCCACGGGGTCGGCCAGGGTGAAACGCCAGCCGTCGCGGAGGGCCACCGTGTGCCGGCCCGCGGCGCTTCCCGCGGCGTCCGCGGCCTCGGCGGCTCCGGCCGCGGGGACGCTCAGCAGCGTCCCCGCCGCCGGGGCCGCCGCGGAGGCGATCAGGACCGATCTGCGTGTGACTGTCATGGCTCTCCCTCATCAGGGCCCAGAAGTACTCACAAGTGATCGTGAACAAACAGAAACTGTCGATGCGTCGCAGGGGTCCGTCAAGGGGGCGGAGGCGCACTTTCACCGCACGGACCGCACCCGTCGCGCCGGTCGAACACGCCGTGCGCCCGCCCGGTGGCGTACAGCCGGAGTTCGGGTCCGCGCGGCCTGTCCGACGCACTACGCTGTAACCCAAGTGACACACCGTTCACTGTGAGTGTGCGCGATGGAGTGGCGACGATGAGCCCGGTCAACCCGTACGACGATGCCGCCACGGCCCGGGCCGTCATCGACGACGCCGGCGTGGTCCAGCGGTGGAACGAGGGGGCGCGCCGGTTGCTCGGCCGCTCCGCGGCGGAGGTCGTGGGCCGGCCCGCGGCCGGTCTGCTGGCCGGTTCCGGCCACGGCCCGCCCGCTCCCCCGGGCCCCGACGAGGAGCGCCGGCACGGCACCCTGGAGCTGCGCCACCGCGACGGGCACACGGTCTCCCTGTGGGTGCTCGCGCACCGCCGCCGCACCGAGGAGGGCCGTCCCGACGGCTGGCTGCTGGTCGCCCCGGTGGGCGGCTGCCCCGGCCCGGCGGACGATCCGCTGACCGCTCTGGCGCTGGCCCAGTCGCCCTGCGCCATGCTGGTCTTCGACGAGCGGCTGCGGCTGCACGGCGCCAACGCCGCCATGGCCCGGCTGATGGAGCTGCCCGCCGCCCGCCTGCGCGGCCTGCGGCTCACCGACATCGACGGCCAGACCGAGTACGCCGAGATCGAGGAGCTGATGCGGCAGGTGCTCGCCACCGGCCGGCAGCGGGACGTGGAGACGTTCCAGCGCGTCGCCGGGGAGAACCGCGCCTCCGCGTGGCTCGCCCGCATCGCCCGGCTCACCGGCCCGGACGGTGCGGTGCGCGGCATCTGCGTCAGCGTCCACGACTTCACCGAGCAGCACGCCGCCCGGGTCCGGCTCCAGCTCGTCAACGAGGCCAGCGTCCGCATCGGCTCCACGCTCGACGTGACCCGCACCGCCGAGGAGCTGGCCCAGGTCTGCGTCCCCGCCCTCGCCGACTTCGTCAGCGTCGACCTGCGCGACCCGTGGGAGCACGGCGGGGAGCACACCGGCCCGCCCGCCCCGCCCGTGACCCTGCGCCGCGCCGCCCACCGGTCGATCACTCCGGGCACCCCCGAGGCGGTCGCCAAGCCGGGGCAGGTCGACGAGTACCCGGCGGGCTCCCCGCAGGCCGAGTCCCTGGCGTCGGGCGGCGCGATCGTCGCCGCGGTGCCGTCCGGGGACACCGAGCGCTGGCGCACCTGGGACGAGGTCCGCTTCCGGCGGGTCGAGGAGTACGGCATCCATTCCACGATGTCCGTCCCGCTCCAGGCGCGCGGCACCACCCTCGGGGTCGCGGTCTTCACCCGCTTCCGGCGCCCCGAGCCCTTCACCCACGACGACGTGCTGCTGGCCGAGGAGGTCACGGCGCGCGCCGCGGTCTGCATCGACAACGCCCGCCGCTACTCCCGGGAGCGGGAGACGACGCTGACCCTCCAGCGCAGCCTGCTCCCCCGTCACCTGCCGCCGACGGCGGCCGTGGAGGCCGCCTCCCGCTACCTCCCGGCGGCGCGCGCCGGAGTGGGCGGCGACTGGTTCGACGTCATCCCGCTCTCCGGGATGCGGGTCGCCATGGTCGTCGGGGACGTCGTCGGCCACGGCATCCAGGCTTCGGCCACCATGGGCCGGCTGCGGACCGCGGTGCGCACCCTCGCCGACATCGACCTCGCCCCGGACGAGTTGCTGACCCACCTCGACGACCTGGTCCTGCGGCTGTCCGACGAGTCCGGCGGCGACGGCACCGGCGAGGTCGGCGCCACCTGTCTGTACGCGGTGTACGACCCGGTCTCCCGGCGCTGCACCCTGGCCCGCGCCGGTCATCCGCCGCCCGTCCTGATCCCGCCGGACGGGCCGCCCCGCCCGATCGAGCTGCCGTCGGGGCCGCCGCTGGGCCTGGGCGGGCTGCCGTTCGAGTCCACCGAGCTGGAGCTGCGCGAGGGCACGGTGCTGGCGTTCTACACCGACGGTCTGGTCGAGACCCGGGAGCGGGACGTGGACACCGGGCGGGCGCTGCTGTGCGAGGCGCTGTCGGCCCCGTCCGACTCCCTGGACGAGACCTGCGACCGGGTGCTGGAGACGCTGCTGCCGCCGGGCGGCGCCGCCGACGACGTGGCGCTGCTGCTGGCGCGGGCCCGGGGCCTGCCCCCGTCCCGGGTCGCGACCTGGGACATCCCGCCCGATCCGGCGCTGGTCGCGCCCGTGCGCAAGCAGGTCCTCGACCAGCTGGCGGCGTGGGAGCTGACGGAGGCGTCCTTCACGGCGGAGCTGGTGGTGAGCGAGCTGGTCACCAACGCCATCCGCTACGGCGCGCCGCCCATCCGGCTCCGGCTGATCCATGACGCGACCACGCTGATCTGCGAGGTCTCCGACACCAGCCACACCGCGCCGCACCTGCGCCGGGCCAAGACCTGGGACGAGGGCGGCCGGGGTCTGCTGCTGGTCGCCCAGCTCACCCAGCGCTGGGGCAGCCGGCACACCGGCGAGGGCAAGACGATCTGGGCGGAGCTGGGACTGCTGGACGAGGAGTGAACTCCGGTTTCCCCGGCCCCGCGACGGGACATCCGGACAGAAGGGACGTACGGACGGACCGGCTCCGGTCGCGGCGGTCCCGAGGAGTGTGAGGCAGCGATGGCGAACATGTCCCGGCCCCCGCACCGGACGGCCCTGCTCGCGAGCGCGGTCGCGCTGCTGGGCGCCCTGTCCGCCTGCGGCGGCGACAGTGATACGGCGGGCCCCGGCCGCTCCCCCACGAGCGCCACCGCCGGCGGGCCCTCGACCGGCACGCTCACCGCGAGCCCCCCGGCGTCGAGCGACGGACCGGGCGACGGCCGGAGCTCCGCGCCGGAGTCCGCCCCCGGCTCCGCGCCGAGCGACACGGCCGGGTCCGCCTCCGCCTCGGGACGCACCGACGGCCGCTGCCGCACCGGTGAGCTGAAGGCGTCCGTGGGGCGCGTCGACCCGGGCGCCGGGCAGCGCAACTTCCCGGTCGTCCTGACCAACACCTCGTCGCGGACGTGCACCCTGTACGGCTTCCCGGGCGCCGCGTTCGTCGACGCGTCCGGCAAGCAGCTCGGCCCGGACCCGGCGCGCGAGGCGGCCTCGCCCGAGACCGTCACGCTGAAGCCGGGCGGCAGCGCCTGGGCGGGGATGTCGTTCGCCAACCCCGAGATCAGCGGGGCCCGCACCGCCGACCCGGCGTCGATCCTCGTCACCCCGCCGGACGAACGGGACTCCCTGAAGGTGACGTGGAAGGCGGGCGAGGTGCCGGTGGGCGGTGACGAGTCGGAGGTCTCGCTCACCGCCCTGACACCCGGCACGGGCCCCTGACAGCCGGCACGGGCGCCTGACACCCGGCACGGGCGCCCTGGACACGCACCGCCGGCCGGTCCGCGGTCAGCCGGCGGCCAGGAACTCCAGCGTGTCGATGACCCGGTTGGAGAAGCCCCACTCGTTGTCGTACCAGGCGACCACCTTGACGTGGCGGCCGTCGACGCGGGTGAGGGCCGAGTCGAAGACGGACGAGGCGGGGTTGCCGGTGATGTCCGACGACACCAGCGGGTCCTCCGAGTACTCCAGGACACCGGCGAGCGGGCCCTGCGCCGCGGCGCGGTACGCCGCCAGCACGTCGTCGCGCGTGACGTCCCGCGCGACGGTCGTGTTCAGCTCGACGATCGAACCCACCGGCACGGGCACGCGGATCGAGTCGCCCGACAGCTTGCCGTCGAGGTTCGGCAGGACCAGGCCGATCGCCTTGGCGGCACCGGTGGTGGTCGGCACGATGTTGACGCCGGCGGCGCGGGCGCGGCGGGCGTCGCGGTGCGGGCCGTCCTGGAGGTTCTGCTCCTGCGTGTAGGCGTGCACCGTCGTCATGAACCCGTGCTCGATCCCGGCGAGGTCGTCGAGGACCTTGGCCAGCGGCGCGAGCGCGTTGGTGGTGCAGGAGGCGTTCGAGACGACGGTGTGCGCGGCCGGGTCGTAGGCGTCGGTGTTGACGCCGTACGCGAGGGTCACGTCGGCGCCGTCCGAAGGCGCGCTGACGAGGACCTTCTTGGCGCCCGCGTCGAGGTGGGCGCGGGCGGCCTTAGCCGAGGTGAAGCGGCCGGTGGCCTCCAGCACGATGTCGACGCCGAGTTCGGCCCACGGAAGCCGCGCCGGTTCGCGCTCGGCGAGCACGGTGATGCGGCGGCCGTCGACGACGAGGGTGTTCCCGTCGACGGTGACCGGGCGGCCGAGCCGGCCGGCCGTGCTGTCGAAGGCGAGCAGCCGGGCGAGCGTCGCGGGCTCCGTCAGGTCGTTGACGGCGACGACGTCCAGGGTGCTGTCGCGCTCCAGCAGCGCGCGCAGCACGTTGCGTCCGATGCGGCCGAATCCGTTGATGGCGATGCGGGTCATGAGCCGGTTTCCTCACTGTTGACGCGTCCCTACGCCCCTACAGCGTCGCGCGCGGCCCGTGGTGCGGACAGTGACGTGATCGCCATGGTTCGAAAGGATCTCGCCAGCCGTTCCGCGCGGTGGGTCCGGCGGGTCACTCGCCCCGGGTGAAGGTCCGGCGGTACTCGCTCGGCGTGGTGCCGAGGATGCGCTGGAAGTGCAGCCGGAGGTTGGCGCCGGTGCCGAGGCCGACGTCGGCGGCGATCTGTTCGACGCTGCGCTGGGAACGCTCCAGCAGTTCCCGGGCCAGGTCGATCCGGGCGCGCATCACCCACTGCATCGGCGTGCAGCCGGTCTCCTCCACGAACCGCCGGGAGAACGTGCGCGGCGAGACCTCGGCCTGCCGGGCCAGGACGTCGAGGGTGAGGACTTCGCCGAGCCGGCGCAGGGCCCATTCGCGGGTGGCGGCGAACCGTTCGCCGAGCGGCTCGGGAACGCTGCGCGGCACGTACTGGGCCTGGCCGCCGCTGCGGTAGGGGGCGGCGACCAGACGGCGGGCGGCGTGGTTGGAGGCGGCCACGCCGAGGTCGCCGCGGAGGATGTGCAGGCACAGGTCGATGCCGGAGGCGGCGCCGGCGGAGGTGAGCACGGAGCCCTCGTCGACGAAGAGGACGTTCTCGTCGACCCGGACGTGGGGGTGCCGGGCGGCGAGGGCGCGGGTGTAGTGCCAGTGCGTGGTGGCGCGCCGGCCGTCGAGGAGGCCGGTGGCGGCGAGCGCGAAGGCGCCGGTCGAGATGGCGGCGAGCCGTGCGCCCCGGTCGTGGGCGGCGACCAGCGCGTCGACGACCGGCCGCGGCGGGTCCTCGCGGTCCGGGTGCCGGTAGCCGGGGACGAAGACGATGTCGGCCCACGTGAGCGCGTCGAGGCCGTGCCCGACGTGGTACGCGAGTCCGTCCCCGCCGGTGACGAGCCCGGGTGCCGCCCCGCAGACCCGCACCTCGTACGGCATGCTCGCCCGGGTCGTGAACACCTGCGCCGGGATACCGACGTCGAGCGGCTTGGCCCCTTCGAGCACGAGGACGGCGACACGGTGCGGGGACGGGGAGACGGGCACGGGGAGAGGGTACGTGGGGAGGGCGGCCAGGTGCACCGGACCCCGCGCGCGGAGCCGGGCCGAGACATCCCGACCCTCGGCTCACGCGGCTGCCGGACGCCGGGTGCGGCAGGCGGCGGGCGCCGTGGGCAGGCGCCGGACGCCATGGGCGGCGGGCGCCACGAGCGGCAGGCGCCGTGAACGGCAGGCGCCGGGGGCGGGCGGGCGCTGTGGGCGGGCGCCGGGTGCGCCGGTGGGGAGTCGTTCCGTCCCGTCCGTACCTGCCTCCAGGTGACCGTCCGGCGTGGGAGCAGGCGGCGCGGGCCGGGGGCGGCGCATGGTGCTCGGAGGCGACCGGCGTCCGGCCGGTCCTGGTCGACCGCCGGAGGACGTTGTGCCGACCCGCCCGAGAAGTGTCACGATCCTGGCCGGTGCCGCCGTGCTCGGCCTCTCCCTGGTCCCGCCCGTGTGGGCCGCGCCGGAGCCGGCGTCGACGCTGTGCGCGCCGGCCGGCACCCTGCGCGGCGAGCAGGGCCGGCGGGTGTCGGTCAGCCTGTGCGCG
>NZ_JAVRHI010000053.1:0-6216 GCF_034105845.1 Streptomyces sp. CRN 30
CGTCTCTTCCCGGCGGCTGCGCCAGGAGTTCCCCGACCTCGTCCGCCACTACTGGCGGGCACAACGACTCTGGTCCGGCTCGTACTTCGCCGGTTCCGTCGGCGGCGCACCGCTCAGCATCGTGAAGCAGTACATCGAGCAGCAGAACCGGCCGCTCCGACCTGGGCCGAGGTGAACAGTGCGGATCCGTGCACACAGCTGAGGTCAGAGCAGCTCTCAGACTCGCTTCACCACGGGGCTGAAGCCCGGTGCACTGCGAATAGTCCCGGTAGCTAAGCGGTGCACGCGCGCGCGTGGGGGACCCGGTGTCCTCCCACGCGCGCGTGACCAGCGATCATCGCGGTGACGCCGGGGTACGCGCCCCGGACGCGACCGGAACGGAGCCCGCGATGCCCTTCGCACGACTCGCCTCGGCGACCACGCCCACCTGTCACCTCGGTCTCGGCCTGGCCGCCGTCGGCCGCCCCGGGTACATCAACCTCGGCCGTGAGCGGGACCTGCCTGCCGGCCGCAGCGTCGAGGCCCTGCGCGCCCGCAGCCACGAACTCCTCGATGCCGCCTACGCCCAGGGCGTGCGCTACTTCGACACCGCCCGCTCCTACGGCCGCGCGGAGGAGTTCCTCGCCGGCTGGCTGGGCGCCCGCCCCGACATCACCGACGTGGTGATCGGCAGCAAGTGGGGCTACACGTACACCGCGGACTGGCGCACCGACGCCGAGCACCACGAGGTCAAGGACCACACCGTCGCCACGTACGAGCGGCAGCGCGCCGAGACCGCCGCACTCCTCGGCGACCGGCTCGACCTCTACCAGATCCACTCGGTGACCCCGGACAGCCCCGCCCTCACCGACGCGGCCCTCCACGCCCGGCTCGCGGAGGCCGCGGCCTCCGGCGTCACCATCGGCTTCTCGACCAGCGGGCCCGCCCAGGCGGACGCGATCCGCGCCGCGCTCGCCGTGACCGTCGACGGCGCGCCCCTCTTCCGTACCGTCCAGTCCACGGTCAACGTCCTGGAGACCTCGGCCGGGCCCGCGCTCGCCGAGGCGCACGACGCCGGGCTCACCGTGATCGTCAAGGAGGGCATGGCCAACGGCCGGCTCACCGCGGCGCACGCTCCGGAGCCCGTGCGGGACATCGCCGCGCGGGCCGGGGCGGGCGCCGACGCGGTCGCCCTCGCCTTCGTGCTCCGGCAGCCCTGGGCGGACGTCGTCCTCTCCGGTGCCGCGACCACCGAGCAGCTCGCCTCCAACCTGCACGCCGCCGCCGTCGACCTCGACGAGGAGCAGCTCGCCCGGCTCGCCGCGCTCGCGCAGGAGCCGGGCACGTACTGGGGACAGCGCGGACAGCTGCCCTGGCACTGAGCGACCTCGCGGGACGTGAGACGCGAACGCCCCGCATGAGACATCAGAGTCTCATGCGGGGTATGGTTGTCTCATGGCTTTCGACCGTCACCACGTGCTGCGCGCCGCCGCCGCACTTCTGACCCGTAGATCCACCGCCACCATGGACGAGGTCGCCAGGGCGGCGGGGATCAGCCGGGCCACGCTCCACCGGCACTTCGCCGGGCGGGACGCGCTCGTGCGCGCACTGGAAGCGCTCGGCATCGCCGAGTGCGAGGCCGCCCTGGACGCGGCCCGGCTGGACGAGGGGCCCGCGCGGGACGCCGTCGTCCGGCTGGTGCGCGAGATGGAACCCGCCGCGGAACTGCTCGCCTTCCTCTACTCCGAGAACCAGCTGTTCGAGGGCGAGGAGCAGAACCAGGGCTGGGCCCGGATCGACGAGCGGATCACCGCCCTGTTCCGGCGCGGCCAGGAGAGCGGCGAGTTCCGCATCGACCTCACCCCGGTCTGGCTCACGGAGGCCCTGTACGGGCTGATGGCGGCCGGCGCGTGGGGCGTCATCGACGGTCGGGTGGCCGGCAAGGACCTCAAGTCCAACATCGTCGAGCTGCTGCTCGGCGGCGCACTGCGGAGAGAGGAATCATGACCGGCATAGAGCAGCGGACGGCCGCCGTGGAGGGGACGGAGGCACGCCGCGGGCGCTGGCTCGCCCTCGGCGTGCTCGTGTTCGCCGTGCTGCTGGTGGCCGTCGACGCGACCGTCCTCGGTCTCGCCACCCCGTACATCAGCGAGGACCTGAACCCCTCGGGCAACCAGCTGCTGTGGATCGGGGACGTCTACTCGTTCGTCATCGCGGGCCTGCTGGTCTCCATGGGCAGTCTTGGCGACCGCATCGGCCGCAAGAAGCTCCTGCTGGTCGGTGCCACGGCGTTCGGCGCGATGTCCGTGCTCAACGCCTACGCCACGACGCCGGAGATGATGATCGTCTCGCGGGCGCTGCTGGGTGTCGCGGGCGCCACCCTGATGCCCTCCACGCTCGCCCTGATCCGCAACATCTTCCCCGACCCGCGCGAGCGCAGCCTCGCCATCGGCATCTGGGGAGCGACCACCTCCGCCGGTGCGGCGGTCGGCCCGGTCGTGGGCGGCGTGCTGCTCGAACACTTCTGGTGGGGCTCGGTCTTCCTGATCAACCTGCCGGTGATGGCCGTGCTGGTGCTGGTCGGCGTCCGGCTGCTGCCCGAGTCGCGCAACCCGGCGCCCGGACCGTGGGACCTGGCCAGCGTCCTGCTCTCGCTCGTCGGCATGATCGCCGTGGTGTACGCCATCAAGGAGGCCGCGTCGCACGGGCCGTCCGCGGGCGCCCTGGCCGCCGCCGTCCTCGGCGTGGTCGCGCTGTACGGCTTCGTACGGCGTCAGCTCACCCTGCCCGCGCCCCTGCTGGACATGCGGCTCTTCCGCCACCGCGGGTTCTCCGGCGCCGTCGTCGCGGACCTGCTGACCATCCTCGGCCTGTCCGGGCTGGTGTTCTTCCTCTCCCAGTACCTGCAACTCGTGCAGGACAGGCGGCCGCTGGAGGCCGGGCTCGCCGAACTGCCCGCCGCCCTCGGCGCGGTGGTGGCCGGACTGGTCGCGGGCCGGGCCGCCCGGCGGTTCTCCGTACGGGCCGTGGTCGCGGGCGGGCTCGCCGCCGTGGGCCTGGCGCTCGGCTCCCTCACGGTGCTGAGCCAGTCGACCGGCTATCCGCTGCTCGGCGGCGCCCTGCTGGTGGTCGGCCTCGGCGCGGGCTTCGCGTTCACCGTGACCGCCGACGTGATCCTCTCCAGCGTCCCCAAGGAGCAGGCGGGTTCCGCGTCCGCGGTGTCCGAGACCGCGTACGAACTGGGCGCCGCCCTCGGCATCGCGCTGCTCGGCTCGGTCGTGACCGGCGTCTACCGGGGCTTCACGGCTCCGGCGGGCACCCCGGAGGCCGCGCACGAATCCCTCGGCGGCGCCACCGAGGTGGCGTCGGCCCTGCCCGCGGACAGCGCGGCGGCCCTCATGGCGGCGGCCCGCGAGGCCTTCGTCGACGGCCTCAGCCTGGCGGCCGGCGCCGGCGCCGCGGTCCTGCTGTCCGCCTCGGTGGCGGCCTGGTTCCTGCTGCGCGGCCAACGGCTGGAGGAGCGGCCGGAACATCCCTGACCCGGGCGCCGGGGCGCGCCAGGGTCAGGGCGCGGGCCGGAGCCTCACGGGCAGCCGCCGACTGCCGGCCGACGACCGCCGGTCATGACGAAGCGGGTCCGTCGCCATCGCGACGGACCCGCTGTGCAGTGCGGCCCGCGGAGCGCTACGCCGCGTCCTTGGCCTTCGTGGCGTACATGTCCACGTACTCCTGCCCGGACAGCCGCATGACCTCCGCCATCACGGAGTCGGTCACGGCGCGCAGCACGTAGCGGTCGCGGTCCATGCCGTCGTAGCGGGAGAACTCCATCGCCTCGCCGAAGCGGACGGTGACCCGCCGGCCCCGCCCGAGCCGCGGCAGTCCGGCCCCGCCGGGCTGGATCTTGTCGGTGCCGATCATGGCGAACGGGACGACGGGGGCGCCGGTCATCAGCGTGAGGCGGGCGATGCCGGTGCGCCCCCGGTAGAGGCGGCCGTCGGGGGAGCGGGTGCCCTCCGGGTAGATGCCGAACATCCTGCCGTCCTCCAGGATCCGGCGCCCGGTCATCAGGGCCGCGACACCGCCCCGGCCGCCGTCGCGGTCGACGGGGATCATGCCGACCCCGGTGAAGAACCAGGCCATCAGCCGGCCCTTGAGCCCCTTGCCGGTGACGTACTCGTCCTTGCCGATGAAGCACACCTGCCGGTCGCAGACCAGCGGCAGGATCATCGAGTCGATGAAGGTCAGATGGTTGCCGGCGAGGATGACCGGGCCGTCACCGGGAATGTGCTCCGCGCCCTCCACCCGGGGGCGGAACATCAGGCGCATGATCGGTCCGAGCACTGCCTTGATGAGCACGAAGCGGGACAACGGGCCCTCCGACGTCAAGTGGTTCGATATGAGTCTGTGCAGGTGAGGACCATACTCGCGGTCCCCCGGGTCGCGCACATCGGGTTCACGCGACGGATACGCACTGTTGACGTACGTTAACCTGCGCTTTGTGCCCGATGGGCGCTTACGCACCCGCACGGCACTGTGACGGACATCGCGTGCGAGGCCCTCCGCACGGGTACCCGGAACGGCCCCGCCCAAGCCGACGCCCCGTCAGGTCCCCCGCCCCGCGCGGCACTCGCGTACGACACCCAGCGTGACCCGCGTGTTCCCGTCCAGGCCTCCCGCCCGTCACCGCGCGCCACCTACGATCGTCCCGCTTCGGCAGGCGCAGGACGACGCAGGGCAGTTCGGGAGGAGTGCCGCAATGGGGACGCAGGAGTCGCAGGGTTCGCAGGAGTCGTACGGGCAGCGGGGCCGGGGAGCGGGGCGGCGGACGCTGCTCGGAGCCGCGGTGCTCGGCACGGGCGGCGCGGTCGTCGGACTGCCCGGTGTGGCGAGAGCCGGTGAGCGCCACGGCAGCGGCGGCGGATACCGCAAGCTGCCCGAACTGACGATCGTCGCGCACCGCGGAGCCAGCGGCTACCGGCCCGAGCACACCCTCGGGTCCTACCGGTTCGGCCTCGACATGGGCGCGCACGTCATCGAGCAGGACCTCGTGCCGACCAAGGACGGCCACCTCGTGTGCCGGCACGAGAACGACATCACGGGCACCACCGACGTCGCCGACCACCCCGAGTTCGCCGGCCGGAGGACCACGAAGGTCGTCGACGGGGTCTCCTACACGGGCTGGTTCACCGAGGACTTCACGCTCGCCGAACTGAAGACGCTGCGCGCCACGGAGCGCATCCCCGGCACCCGCCCGCAGAACACGCTCTACGACGGCCGCTGGGAGATCCCCACCTTCGAGGAGGTGCTGCGCTGGGCGGAGCAGGAGTCGCGCCGGCGCGGCCGGGAGGTCTGGCTGTACGTCGAGACCAAACACCCCACGTACTTCCGCAAGCTGGGCCTCGGCCTGGAGGAGCCGCTCGCGAAGCTGCTGCGCAAGTACGGGCGCCACAGGAAGAACTCCCCGGTCATCCTGCAGTCCTTCGAGCCGAGCAGCATGGAGCGGCTGAACCGCCTGGTGGACAACCCCCTCGTCGTCCTGCTGTCCGGCGCGAACACCCGCCCCTGGGACTTCGTCGAGGCGAACGACCCGCGCACGGTCGCCGACCTGGTGAAGCCGGAGGGGCTGCGCCGGATCGCCTCGTACGCGCAGGGCCTCGGCCCCACCCTCGACCTGGTGATCCCCAGGGACGCGAGCGGCCGGCTGGCCCGGCCGACCACGCTCGTCGACGACGCGCACGACGCCGGTCTGGTCGTGCACCCGTACACGCTGCGCAACGAGAACATCTTCCTGCCCGCCGACTTCCGCGAGGGCACCGACCCGGCGGCCTACGGCGACGCCTTCGGCGCGTTCCGCGCCTACTTCGCGACGGGCATCGACGGCATCTTCACCGACAACCCCGACACGGGCCTCCTCGCCCGCGAGGACTTCCTCGACGGCTGATCCGGCGTCAACCGATGACCGCGACGCCCCGGACGGGGTGATTCCCGCCCGCCCCGGCAACTCGCCGCCGGGGCGGGCGCGTCCGGTCGCACATGACCCACGAGATCGTCGCCGCCCTGCGCCCGCTGCTCCGTGCCGAGGCCCGCGCCGAGGCACACGCGGCCGGGACGGAGGCGGCGGACCTGGAGCAGGCCGTCTGGCTGCGGCTGCTGGAACGCCTGGACGCCGACGGCCCGCCCGACGATCCGGCCGACTGGCTGCGCGGTGCCGTCCGGGCCGAGGCGCGCCGCACCCGC
>NZ_JAVRHI010000054.1:0-2675 GCF_034105845.1 Streptomyces sp. CRN 30
GCATGGACGGCGCGCCGACGGGCACGGGCGCCCGGTGGAGCCGGGCGAGGAGGGCGCCCGCCGCCGCCCAGGGCGCGTCCTCGGGGGTGTCCGGGTCGACCGGGGTGCCGTACGGCCAGAAGGTCACCTGGCGGCCGTGCAGGCCGGCCGGGGCGGGGTGGAGCGGGGCGAGGAGGATGTCGGGGAGCGCCGCGGCGGTGGCGACGCGGACGGCGAGCTCCGCGGGATCGCTGCCGGGTGCGTGCGCCTTGGCGACCGTGTCGCCGTGCCGGACGACCGTCCCGTCGTCCCGCTCGGCGAGCACCGTGTCCCGGTGTCCGCAGGGCCCGCCCCGGGGGTGGGCCGCCCGGCGGGCGCCGGCGGTGAGCGCGGGCAGTACGTCTACGGTCACGGGGCTCCCTGAACGGCTGGACGGTGGCCGGATACCGTCCGTGAGCGTAGGCGCACGGCACGGCGGCGGGCGCGCGGGTGGGTGGGGGCGTGACGCCGGGCGGGGCGGGGAAGCGTGGGCGCACAGCGCAACGCCCGCGCGGCTCCCCAGCCGCGCGGGCGTCCGTGCCGTCCGCCGCACCCCCGTCCCCACGGGGTTTCATGGGTGGATGTCCCCGCCCGAACCGCTCTTCCGGGCCTGGGGTCGCCGCTCAGCGCCCCAGCATCACGCCCACGGACGACGCATGGGTGGCCACTGCCTCGAAGCCGCCGAAGGCGTACAGGAGCAGGGCCGCCAGGGGGAGGACCATCGCGGTCGCCACCAGGGGGTGGCGCCGCCCCGCACGACCGGTGGGCGACGCGGCGCCGTGCGCCTCGTGCCGCCGACTGCGGACCGCCGTCCGCGGTGCCGTGTGGGCCATGGTCCCTCTCCTGACCGATCTGTCGATCGTCCTTGGCAGCGGCGGGCGTCCGACCTCGGGGGACGAGTGCTGCACCCGCCGCTTGACGACAAATCTACGGGCGTTGCGGATGCGGGTCGTCATGCCCTCGTACCGATTGCCGGGCCTCCCGGAGGATGACCCGTGACCTGCGGCGTACTCCCCTGGGTGGAGACGGCGTCCTAGGTCTCGGGGTCTTCCCGGAGGGGACGTCCGGAGTGCCCCGACTGTTCCGAGCCGTCCTCCCGCGGCACCGGCTGTTCGACCAGGGCCAGCACCCGGTTCGCCATGAAGCGGGCCGTACGCACCACTGTCCCGCTTCGCGTGACTTCGCTCACTTCCACGACGCCCCGGCGCACCGCCGTCTCCACCCGGCGGCCCGCCCTGCTCGCCACCACCTCGTACGTACGCGTCGTGTCACCGGCGTCCACGACGATCTCCACACGGTCACCCTTCACGGGTTCAATCCCCCTTCCGCGGCAGGTCGTTGGGATCAGGGCCGGCCCAGCGCCGTCCCGAACTCCTGTTCCCTGACCACGTTTCAAGTGTCCCACCCGGCACTGACAATCCATCGGATCGCGAGGGCGCGGCCTCTGCGCGGACCCGGCCGTGGAAACGTAAGCTGTGGCTCGTCATACGGACCGGGCAGCGGGGATGGACATGGCGATGATGCGCCTGAGGCGCGAGGACCCGCGCGTCGTCGGCTCGTTCAGGCTTCACAGACGGCTCGGCGCGGGCGGCATGGGCGTGGTCTACCTGGGCTCCGACCGGAAGGGTCAGCGGGTCGCGCTGAAGGTGATCCGGCCCGATCTGGCGGAGGACCAGGAGTTCCGGTCGCGGTTCGCGCGCGAGGTCTCGGCGGCCCGGCGGATCCGGGGCGGGTGCACGGCCCGGCTGGTGGCCGCCGATCTGGAGGCGGACCGGCCGTGGTTCGCCACGCAGTACGTGCCCGGGCCGTCGCTGCACGACAAGGTCGCCGAGGCGGGCCCGCTGCCGGCCGTCGAGGTCGCCGCGATCGGGGCCGCCCTCTCCGAGGGGCTCGTCGCCGTGCACGAGGCGGGCGTGGTGCACCGGGACCTCAAGCCGTCCAACATCCTGCTCTCCCCCAAGGGTCCGCGGATCATCGACTTCGGCATCGCGTGGGCCACGGGCGCGTCGACGCTGACGCACGTCGGCACGGCCGTGGGGTCGCCCGGGTTCCTCGCGCCGGAGCAGGTGCGCGGTGCCGCCGTCACCCCGGCGACCGACGTGTTCGCGCTGGGCGCCACGCTCGCGTACGCGGCGATGTCCGACTCGCCGTTCGGGCACGGCAGTTCCGAGGTGATGCTGTACCGGGTGGTGCACGAGGAGCCCCAGCTCAACGGCGTCCCGGACGCGTTGGCCCCCCTCGTCCGCGCCTGTCTCGCCAAGAACCCGGAGGAACGGCCCACCACCCTGCAACTGTCGCTGCGGCTCAAGGAGATCGCCGCCCGTGAGGCGCAGGGGCTCACGGAGACGCGCCCGCCCGGGCCGCGCGCCGACTCCGACCGGCCGTCGGGCCGGCTCGCGGGACCGCACGCCGAGCAGCGCACCCAGCGCCGCTCCCAGGGCTCTGCGGGCACTCCCCCGCCGCGTACCGGCGGCGGCTCACGCACGGGCGGCGGCTCGCGCACGGGAGACGGCGCGCGTACGGGAGGTGGCTCGCGCACGGGGGGATCGTCCCGTACCGGCGGGGGCGCGTCCCGTACCGGCGGGAGCTCGCGGTCCTCGTCGGGGGCGCGTCCCGGGCAGCAGCGGGGCCCCCGCTCCGGCGGCAGGCCCGCACCG
>NZ_JAVRHI010000055.1:0-25735 GCF_034105845.1 Streptomyces sp. CRN 30
GCAGCCCGCCTCGATCGCGGCGAAGACGTACTTCGGCTGGAAGTGGATGTCGGCGATCACCGGGATCTGCGACTTCCTGGCGATCACGGCGAGAGCGTCCGCGTCGTCCTGCGTGGGGCACGCCACACGGACGATCTGGCAACCGGACGCGGTCAGCTCCGCGATCTGCTGGAGCGTCGCGCCGATGTCGGAGGTCCGCGTCGTCGTCATCGACTGCACCGACACCGGGGCGCCGCCGCCGACCGCCACCGGTCCGACCTGGATCCGCCGCGACACGCGCCGCTCGGCGAGGGGCCGGACCGGTACCTCGGGAAGGCCCAGGGGGATGGCGGTCATGCCGTCACTCCCGGTTCCCGGAGACCGTCTCGCGCATGGCGCGCAGGGACTCCTTCAGCGATCCCATGGTGGCGAGCACGGCGGTGGGTTCGTAGCCGCAGTGCGCCATGCAGTTGTCGCAGCGCGGGTCCTTGCCGCGGCCGTACTTGTCCCAGTCGGTCTCCTCGATCAGCTCCCGGTACGTGGGCACGTATCCGTCGCTCATCAGGTAGCAGGGCCGCTGCCAGCCGAAGAGCGAGTAGTTCGGGATCGCCCAGGCGGTGCACTGGAAGTCGACCTTGCCCTCCAGGAAGTCCAGGAAGAGCGGCGAGTGGTTGAGCCGCCAGCGCAGCCGGTTGCCGCCCGCGAACGCCTTCTTGAACAGCTCGCGGGTCTGGGTGACGCCCAGGAAGTGGTCCTGGTCGGGTGCCTTCTCGTAGGCGTAGGCCGGGGAGATCATCATCTCGTCGACCTTGAGTTCGTCGTTGAGGAAGTCGAGGACCTCGATGATGGTCTGCGGGGTGTCGGTGTTGAAGAAGGTCGAGTTGGTGGTGACCCGGAAGCCGCGCCGCTTGGCCTCCTTGATCGCCGCCACGGCCTCGTCGAAGACACCCTCCTTCGCCACGGACTCGTCGTGCCGCTCGCGCAGCCCGTCGATGTGCACCGCGAAGGCGAAGTAGGGAGAGGGCGTGAACTTGTCCATCTTCTTGCGCAGCAGCATCGCGTTGGTGCACAGGAAGACGTACTTGCGCTTGGCGACCAACTGCCGCACGATCTCGTCGATCTGCGGGTGCATCAGGGGCTCGCCGCCGGCGATGGAGACCATCGGCGCCCCGGACTCCAGCACGGCGCCCACGGCCTGGGCGACCGGCATGCGCTGTTTCAGCACGCCCGCCGGATGCTGGATCTTGCCGCATCCCTCGCACTTCAGGTTGCAGGCGAAGAGCGGTTCCAGCTCGACGATGAGCGGGAACTTGCTCCGCTTGCGCAGCTTCTGTTCGGCCAGATACGTAGCGACCTTGATGGACTGGCGCAGTGGCATGGCCATCTGGCTCACCTCCTGGGGAGCAGCAAGGAACGGTGCCATTCGTAGAAAGCGGGAAGAACGGAACGCAGGACACGGAAAGCCGATATTCCACCGCGTACCGTGCCGATCCGGACGAGTTCATGTTCTGGTGCGTCCACGACCACCCGTACGGCCGCAACGGGGCGCTCGTCGGCGCGTACGGCGCTCAGGAGCGTGGCCGCCGACTCCATGTCGACGGCGATCGCGCCGGTCGCCCTCAGCTCGGCGCGTTCGGGGCCGCGGACCACGTGGTCGGAACCGGTCAGCGGCCCGGTGTGGACGGTGCGGCCGGGCACGGCCCGCACCAGGGCCTTGACGAGCAGCTCGGTGCCCACGCAGCCGACGGTGGCGCGCGGGTCCCGGGTCTCCTCGGCGACGACCAGGTCACCGGGGTGCATGCCGGGGGCGAGCCCCGCGCAGAACCCGGTGGCGAGCACGGCGGCACCGGCCAGCGCCGGGTCGGCCAGGACCCGGGTGACCGACCGCTCGGCCGCCTTGGGTCCCATGCCCGTGCGCAGGACCGTGACGGGTGCGTCCGCGCCGGCCCGGCCGCCCGTGCGCAGGGCGAGGTGCTCGATGCCGAGCGCGCAGGCGATCAGCAGCGGCGCCGGGGCGGCGGACCGGACGCCCATCAGTGGACCTTCACTCCGGCGGAGACAGCGCTCTTCGGCCGGGTGACGGCGGGCTCCCCGTGCACGTAGCGGCCGAGCGCGGTGAGCGGGAAGACCTGGCGGTAGAGGTGGTAGTTGATGGAGAAGTCCCAGGGGAAGCCGGTGCCGGTGAAGTAGGGCTCGTCCCAGGAGCCGTCCTCCCGCTGGGTCTCGGCGAGCCAGGCGACGCCCCGCTCGACGGCCTTGGAGTCCTTCTCGCCGGCCGCGAGCAGGGCCATCAGGGCCCAGCCGGTCTGCGAGGGGGTGGAGGCGCCGCGGCCGCTCCACTCCCGGACGTTGCGGTAGGAGCGCAGGTCCTCGCCCCAGCCGCCGTCGTCGTTCTGCACGGACTCCAGCCAGGCCACCGCGCGGCGGATCGCCGGGTGGGAGCCGGGGAACCCGGCCGCGACCAGGGCCGGGACGACCGATCCGGTGCCGTAGACGTAGTTGACGCCCCAGCGGCCGAACCACGAGCCGTCCGCCTCCTGATCGGCGAGGAGCCACTCGATGCCGCGCCGGGTGCGCGGGTCGTGGGTGAGTCCCTCGGCGGCGAGCATCTCGACGACGTGCGCGGTGACGTCGGCGGACGGCGGGTCGATGACCTCGCCGAAGTCGCAGAACGGCAGGCGGTTGGGGAAGGGGCTGGTGTTGTCGACGTCGAAGGCGCCCCAGGCGCCGTTCTTCGACTGCATGCCGAGGTTCCAGCGCACGCCGCGGCCGACGGCCGCCTCCAGCCGCTCCGGGTCGTGGTGCGCCACGCGGCGCAGCGCGAGGACGACCTCGGCGGTGTCGTCGATGTCGGGGTAGTTGTCGTTGTGGAACTCGAACGCCCAGCCGCCGGGCGGCAGTCCGGGCCGCTTCACCGACCAGTCGCCGGGGCGCACGATCTGCTCGCCGAGCATCCAGTCGGCGGCCTTCACCAGCTGCGGGTGGTCGGCGGGCACCCCGGCGTCGGCCAGTGCGATCGTCGCCAGGCAGGTGTCCCACACCGGGGACTGGCAGGCCTCGACCATCCGGGCGCCGTCCTCGCGCCACACGGCGAACCGGTCGAGGGATTCGAGCCCCGCGCGCATCACGGGGTGTTCGAGGTCGTAGCCGAGCAGGTAGAGCGCGATGATCGAGTACACGGCCGGGGGCTGGATGCCGCCCCAGCAGCCGTCGTTCTCCTGGCGCTCGATGATCCAGCGGGCGGCGGCGTTCATCGCGGCGCGGCGCGTTCTGCGGGGCGCGACCCGGCGGAAGGCGTGCAGCGCCCGGTCGATGCGCTGGAAGGCGCCGTCCCAGGTGACGGCCGGGGCGAAGGGCCGGCGCGGGTTGGGGTCGGCGGGGTCGGTGTGCAGTTCGTCGAGGGAGAAGGGCGCGGGACGCACCGGCCGCTTCGCCGAGACGATGGTCAGCGGGACGACGGTCTGCCGGGCCCAGCACCCGAAGTCGTAGATGTTGAGCGGCATCCAGTGCGGGAACCAGATCAGCTCGGGCGGGAGTTCGGGCAGGTCCTCCCACTTCCACCAGCCGAACAGGGCCAGCCAGATGCGGGTGAAGACCCGGGCGGCGGCGACACCGCCGCGGCCGCGGACCCATGCGGCGGCCTTCGCCATGTGCGGGTCGTCGGGGGCGTCCCCGGCCAGGCGGAGGGCTACGTACGCCTCGATGGTGGCGGAGAGTTCGCCGGGGCCGCCGTAGAAGGAGGCCCAGGTGCCGTCCTCGCGCTGCTCGCCCCGGACGAACAGGGCGGCGGCCCGCGTGGTCTCCTCGTCGCGGATGCCCAGGAACTCACGGAGCAGCAGGTCCTCGGCGTCCATGGTGACGTTGGTCTCCAGGTCGCCCTTCCACCAGCCCTCCGCGTCCTGCTTCGAGAGCAGGAAGTCGGTGGCGCGCCTGGTGGCGCGTACGGCGGCTTCTTGTACCCCGGCCGCCTCGGGGATCGCGCTGTCGGTTTCACTGGCCGCGGCTGCGCGGGGCGGCAGGGTCGCCCCGGTGCTTCCGTCGGTCGTCGCTGTCATGGCTTCCCCTTCGTGCAGTGTGCTTCTGCTTCTGCTGGGTCCGCCGTCGGCCGGTGCGCGAGACACCGGCCGGCGACTACGCGAGGACTATTCGACCGATACTGATCATCTCTTCCGTACGACGACGAAGTCGGCGAGCGCCGCGAACCGGTCCCGGACCTCACCGGGCATGTCGACGGCGTCGAGGGCCTCGATGGCGATGGTGTGCTGGCGGCGCGCCTCCTCGGCGCACCACTCCCGCCCGCCCGCCTCGTCGATGAGGGCGGCGCGGGCCGCGAACTCCTCCTCGGAGAAGTTCGCGAAGTCACTGCTCTTGGCGTCGGCGGCGAGGATCTCGCCGAGCCGCTCGGAGGCGGCGCCGCCGGCCGCGAGCGCGGCGACGACCGGGAGGGACTTCTTGCGCTGGCGCAGGTCGCTCCAGGTCTGCTTGCCGGTGGAGTCCGGGTCGCCCCAGATGCCGAGGAGGTCGTCGACGGCCTGGAAGGCGAGGCCCAGGTGGTAGCCGTACTTCTCCAGCGTGTCGGCGGTCCGTTCGTCGGCGCCGCCGAGGACCGCGCCGATGGAGCTGGCGCAGGCGAGCAGGGCGCCGGTCTTGTTGCCCTCCATCTCCAGGCACTCCTCGACGCTGACGCGGTCGCGGTGCTCGTAGGAGATGTCCTGGGCCTGACCGTCGATCAGGGCGCGGGTGGCGGTGGTCAGGCGGCGGGTGGCGCGGCCCGCCTCGACCGTGCCCAGTTCCAGGAGAACCTCGTTGGCCAGCGCGAACAGGGCGTCGCCGACCAGGATGGCCTGGGCGGGGCCGTGCACCTTCCAGACCGTGTCGCGGTGCCGGCGCTGTTCGTCGCCGTCCATCAGGTCGTCGTGGAGCAGCGAGAAGTTGTGGACCAGTTCGACGGCGACCGCGCCGGGCACGCCCAGCTGCGGCGCGGCGCCGGTGACCTCCGCGGAGAGCACCGCGAGCGCGGGGCGGACGGCCTTGCCGCCGTCGCCGTCGGCCGGGTTGCCGTGGGCGTCGATCCAGCCGAAGTGGTAGGCGGCGACGGTGTCCATGGGAGGCGCGAGACGGTCTACGGCCGCCCGCAGCACCGGCGTGGCCAGGGTCCGGCCGCGCTCGAGCAGCGCGGTCACGTCCACCGTGGTCCGTCGGTCGGCCTTCTCGGCCGGGGGCACAGTGGGCACAGTCTCTCCTCCAGTTGCGGTACCGGGGGTGCGGTCGGCGCCACGCGGCTCGGTCCTCACGCCGCCTCCTCGAAGAAGTCGGGGAGGACGTGGCGGGACCGGCCCAGGGCGCCGAGCGCGGCGCCCGCCGCACCGACACCGCTGCGGACCGCACTCTCCATGGTCGCGGGCCACCCGGTGGCGGTCCACGCTCCGGCCAGGTACAGGCCGGGTGCCTTGGTGCGGGCGCCGGGCCTGAGCCGTCCGACGCCGGGGGCGGGGGCGAACGTCGCGGTGCGCTCCCTGGTCACGAAGAAGTCCTTCACCTCGGCGCCCCGGGCGCGGGGCAGCAGCCGCTCCAGTTCGGGCAGGTACCGCGTGCGGAGCTCGGCCACGGGCGCGTCGATCTCGTCCTGCGCAGCGGACTGCGACACCGCCAGGTACTGGCCGTCGCGCAGGCCGGAGGCGTCGGTCCGGTCGAACACCCATTGCAGCGGGGAGCCCAGGGCGGTGAGGAACGGCGCGTTCAGCACCTTGCGGTCGTAGATGACGTGCACGTTGAGGATGGGGGCGGTGCCGATCTGCAGGAGCCGGCCGGGGTCGTCGAGCGCGCCGTCGGGCAGCAGCGCGTGCGCCTCGCGCTGGGGCACGGCGAGGACGACGGCGTCCGCGTCGAGCGTCTCGCCGGGAACCTGGACGCTCCACCCGCCGTTCTCGTGGTGACGGACGGAGGTGACGCGTGTTCGGACCTCGGTACGGACGCCCGCGGAGTCGAGCGCCTTGCGGGCCAGCCGGTCGTGCAGTTCGCCCAGCGGGACATGGGCCCAGCCGATGTCGGCCGCTCCCGGGTCGGACAGCAGACCGGTCTTGAACACCATCGCGGCGAGCTTCAGGGAGGAGTCGCCCGCGACCGCGTTGAGGGTGGCGACGCCGACCAGGTCCCACAGGGCCTCGACGGCACGCGCCGACTGGCCGTGTGCGGCCAGCCAGCTGCCGAAGTCCTGGTCGTCCAGGGCCGGATCGGCGAGGTCGAGTCCTTTCAGCGCGAGCGCGGCCCGGCCCGCCCCGGCCCGGTCGGCGAGCGAGAGGTGCGGATAGGTGGCGAGGCTGCGCCCCAGGTGCAGGGGGACCGGCAGCGCGTCGCGCCGGATCCTGCCGAGCCGCCGCCCCGCGGGCTTGCCGAGGTCGACGACGGGCACGTCGAGACGTTCCTGCACAGGCGCCAGCGCCGATCCCTCGATGCGGTCGAGGAACCAGCGGTAGGCGGTGCAGCAGCGCAGGTAGACGTGCTGGCCGTTGTCGACGGTGAGGTCGCCGCGGCGGAAGGAGAAGGCGAGGCCGCCGAGGCGCGGTCTGCCCTCCAGCAGGGTGACGCGTACGCCCGCGTCGGCGAGTGTGAGCGCGGCGGTCACGCCGGCGAGCCCGCCGCCGATCACGACGGCGTGTTTCGCCGGGCGGTCGGACAGGCCCGCGAGCGCGCCCTCGGGACGCGTGGTGCTGCCGTGGGTCATCGTGCACCCTCCCCTGGACGGCCGCCGTGGCGGTCGAGCGGCGCCCGGCCTGCCGTTTCAGTCAGGGACGCGGCCGGCCACCGGAGGGTTGCCCGCCGTTTTTCCCCGCCCTCATCACCTTGGCCCTTTTTGTCCATCAGGCGCGCCTCCTGACGGTCCGGCGGGTGACGTGCCGGGCGTCCAGCCCGGACAGGCCGCGCACGGCGACGTACGCCTTCTCGCGGCCGGGCAGCGAGACCCGGCCGCGCAGCACGGCGCCGGGGTCGCGTTCGATGCGGTCGAGGAGCCGGCGGTAGATACCGGCCATGGCGGCGACGCAGGCGCCGCTGCGCCGGTCGAGCATGGGCAGCAGCCGGTAGCCCTCGGCGAAAAGGGCGCGGGCCCGACGCACTTCGAAGTGCACGAGGCCCGCGAAGTCGGCGCCCTCCGGTGGCGTCGGCCCGTCGAAACCGGCCGAGCAGCCGAATTTGGCGAGGTCGTCGGCGGGCAGGTAGGTGCGCCCGCCCTCGGCGTCCTCGCGGACGTCCCGCAGGATGTTGGTGAGCTGGAGGGCGAGCCCGAGGGTGTCGGCGTACTCGGGGGCCCGCTCGGCGCCGCGGGCGCCGGGTTCCGTGCCGAAGACGCCGAGCGAGAGGCGTCCGATGGCGCCGGCCACGCACCGGCAGTAGACCTTCAGGTCGTCCCAGGTCTCGTAGGTCTCGCCGCGCAGGTCCATCTGGACGCCGTCGATCAGTTCGTCGAGACCGCCGAGCGGGATCGGGAACGCCGAGGCCGCGTGGGCGAGGGCCACCGCGACGGGGTCGGTGTCGTCCTCGTCGACCGCGCCGTCGTGGATGCGGGCGAGCAGCGCCCGGGTCTCCTCCAGTCTGGCGACCTTGACGTCGGGGGCGAGCACGCCGTCACCGATGTCGTCGACGCGCCGCGAGAACGCGTACAGCGCCGACATCGCCCGGCGCTTGGGCGTCGGCAGCAGTCTGATGCCGTACGCGAAGTTACGGGCCTGCTGTCCGGTGACGGCCTCGCAGTAGCTGTAAGCGGCGAGTACCGGTGCGGACGCGGGTGCTGACTCCACCGTCCGGATCACCCCTCTCCTCGCAGAGTCGCGCCCGCCTCGCGCAGCAACTGCGCCTTGCCGGGCTTGGGCGGGCCGGGAAGTACGTCGAACTCGGCGGCGGCGATCGCCCGGACGGCCGCCTTCCCCCCCGCCACGAAACCCGCGAGCAGCAGTTTCAGCCTGCCGTTGACGCTACCCACCAGGGGGGCGCCCTCATTCAGGAGGTCACGGGCGCGTTGTGTTTCGTAGGCAATCAGCGCGCGCACCGATGCGCCAGCGTTTTTCGCGGCGAGGTCCGCCTCCTGGACGCGGAATCGTTTCATGTCCTCGGCGGGCAGGTAGATCCGGTCCCTGGCCAGGTCCTCGGTGACGTCCTGGAGGTGCTCGACGATCTGCAGGGCCGTGCAGACCGCGTCGGAGCGGCGGATCCGCTCGGGGGTCGCGGTGCCGGTGACGGCGAGGACCAGGCGGCCGACCGGGTTGGCGGACAGCTCGCAGTAGGCGAGGAGGTCGTCGTAGGTCTCGTAGCGGGAGACCAGCTGGTCCTGGCGGTTGGCCGCGATCAGGCCGAGGAAGGGCCCGGGGGTCAGGGAGCGGCGGCGCACGGTCGTCCGGAGCCGCCGGAGGATGGGGTGGCGCGGGGTTCCGTCGAAGACGCGGCGCAGGTCGGCCTCGTAGGCGTCGAGCAGGGCGAGGCGGTCCTCGGCCTGCTCGGGGGCGACACCCAGGAGGCGGGCGTCGGCGCCGCCGGGGGCGAGGTCGCCGTCGCCGATGTCGTCGACCAGACGGGCGAAGCCGTAGACGGCCATGAGGTCGTCGCGCCAGGCGCGCGGCAGGAAGAAGGGGGCCACGGGGAAGTTCTCACCGGCGGCCTTGTCGAGCGTGCCGCGCTCCGGATCGACGGCGCACGCCTTACGGCGGTGGGGAGTCTCCGTAGCCATTGCCGTCATATCTCCCGTTCTACACCGCCGACGCAATACACACTATTTCGGACACGCCGTCCGTCCGCCCATATGACCGCCCAGGCTGAGGGTGTCGGGCATTATCGCCCCATGTGCCGCGTTTCGGGACCGTCACAGCTTACGTTGTACAACTCATCGAGCCACGCGGGGGGCGTATGCACATCACAACAACACACCGATTGACCTCAAGATTCCGAAGCCGGGCCGGAGTTGACGTTTCCTTTGCAGACGCGGGACCCCGCCGGGCAGTTCCGCCGGGCCCCGCCGCGCGGGTCCCGGCTACTTGCCCACGAACTTCTCGTACTCCTTGAGCACCTCGTCGGTCGGGCCGTCCATGCGCAGTTCACCGCGCTCCAGCCACAGGACCCGGTTGCAGGTGTCGCGGATCGACTTGTTGTTGTGACTGACCAGGAAGACCGTGCCGGCCTCCTTGCGCAGCTCCCGGATGCGGGCCTCGGAGCGCTTCTGGAACTTGCGGTCGCCGGTCGCGAGGGCCTCGTCGATCATCAGGACGTCGTGGTCCTTGGCGGCGGCGATGGAGAACCGCAGCCGCGCGGCCATGCCCGAGGAGTACGTCCGCATCGGCAGGGTGATGAAGTCGCCCTTCTCGTTGATCCCGGAGAAGTCGACGATGTCCTGGTAGCGCTCCTTGACCTGCTCGCGGGACATGCCCATGGCGAGACCGCCGAGGATGACGTTGCGCTCACCGGTCAGGTCGTTCATCAGCGCCGCGTTCACGCCGAGCAGCGAGGGCTGGCCGTCGGTGTAGACCTTGCCCTGCTCGGCGGGGAGCAGTCCGGCGATGGCCCGCAGCAGCGTGGACTTGCCGGAGCCGTTGGAGCCGATCAGGCCGATGGCCTCGCCCCGGTAGGCGGTGAAGGAGACGCCCCGGACGGCGTGCACCTTGCGCACGCCCCGTGCCGCGTCGTCGGAGCCCCGCTTGAGTATCCGGCTCAGCGCCGCCGTCGCGCTGCCCCTGCCGGTGCGCGCGCCGTTGACGCGGTAGACGATGTGCAGGTCGTCGGCGATGACGGTGGGGACCCGCGGGCCCTGCTCCGGTTCCTGGTCAGCCACGGCCGTACCTCTCCTCGGCCTTCCAGAAGTAGACGAAGCCGACCGCTCCGGCCAGCACCGCCCAGCCGAGGGCGAAGGCCCACACGTGCGGCGGCAGGTAGGAGGAGCCGTACCCGTCGATCAGCGCGAAGCGGATCAGGTCCATGTAGACCGAGGCCGGGTTCCACTGCAGGACGTCGCTGACCCAGCCCGGGACGTCCTTGTTCGCGAGCATCGCCGGGATGGAGAACATCACGCCCGACGCGTACATCCAGGTGCGCATCACGAACGGCATCAGCTGTGCCAGGTCGGGGGTCTTGCTGCCCATGCGGGCGAAGATGAGGGCGAGGCCGGTGTTGAAGACGAACTGCAGGACCAGCGCGGGCACCACCAGGAGCCAGGAGAGGCCCGGGTAGCTGCCGAACCCGATCATGATGATGACCAGCACGATCATCGAGTAGAGCAGCTGCTGGAGCTGCTGGAGGGCGAAGGAGATCGGCAGCGAGGCGCGCGGGAAGTGCAGCGCCCGCACCAGGCCGAGGTTGCCGGAGATGGCCCGGACGCCCGCCAGCACCGAGCTCTGCGTGAAGGTGAAGACGAAGACGCCCGTCACCAGGAACGGCACGTAGATCTCGTGCGGGATGCCCCGGCGGGCACCGAGCAGCAGACCGAAGATGAAGAAGTACACCGCCGCGTTGAGCAGCGGCGTCGCCACCTGCCACAGCTGACCCAGCTTGGCCTGGCTGTACTGGGCCGTCAGCTTCGCCCTGGAGAAGGCGAGGATGAAGTGCCGCCGGTCCCAGAGCTGGCGGACGTACTCGACGAGGGAGGGCCGGGCGCCGCTCACGGAGAGCCCGTACTTCTCGGCGAGACGCGCCGCCGGGAGTCCCTCGTCGGGTGACACGGGCGTGGTCATGGCGACCGTGCCGTCGTGTGTTGTCTCACTCACTAGTGGAAACTTTCGTCTTCGGGATGCGCGGCCGGTGGGGGCCATGCACGAGCGGGCGGCCCGGAGCGGGCCGCCCGGGGGCGCTCGGGTACGAGTTTCTCAGATCACCGGGGGACGGCCCAGCCGGGTCAGCCGCCACACCGTACGCCACTTCATGGGCCGGCGGGGACCGCACGGGGTGGACCAGCCCTCCCGGAAACCGCCGAACCACGCCTTGAGCGCGGGCCGCGAGGGGCGGCGGGCGAGCGTGAGCAGCATCCAGACGCCGAGGTAGACCGGGACCAGCGGGGCGGGCAGGTTGCGGCGGGCCAGCCAGACGCGGTTGCGGGCGACCATCCGGTGGTAGACCGCGTGCCGGGAGGGGGCGGTCGTCGGGTGGTAGAGCACCATGTCGGACCGGTAGTCGATCATCCAGCCGGCGTCCAGCGCCCGCCAGGCCAGGTCGGTCTCCTCATGGGCGTAGAAGAACTCGTCCGGGAGGCCGCCGACCTGCTGGAGGACCTCGGTGCGGACCGCGTTGGCGCCGCCGAGGAAGGTGGTGACGCGGGAGGAGCGCATCGGGTCGGCGGCGCGCAGCCGGGGCACGTGCCGCCGCTGGGTCTCGCCGGTCTCCGGGTCGGCGATGCGGAAGCTGACGATGCCGAGCGCGGGGTCGGCGGCGAACGCCTCCCGGCACAGCTCGGCGGTGTCGGTGCGGGCGAGGAGACCGTCGTCGTCGAGGAAGAGCAGCACGTCGACGTCCCGGCCGCCGTCGCCGAACGCCTCGATGCCGACGTTGCGGCCGCCGGGGATGCCGAGGTTCTCGGGCAGTTCGACGGTGCGCACGACCGACGAGAACCCCGTGACGTCGGGGACCGGCGAGCCGTTGCCGACGACCACGACCTGGACCGGGTCGCCGTCCTGCTTGGCGACCGAGTCGATCAGGGCGCGCAGTTCCTCCGGGCGGTTGCCCATGGTGATGATGACGGCGCCGACCTTCATGGAGCGGCTCACTTCAGCCTGCTGGAGGCGAGGACGGAGACCAGGTGCAGCAGGGTCTGCAGCAGGGCGATACCGGCCAGGACCGCGGTGCCGAGGCGGGTGAAGAACAGGTCGTCGCGGACGGCGTCGACGATCGCGAGGACCAGGATCAGCAGGGACGCCTCGATGCCGAGGATGAGGCGGTGGAATTTGAGCATCGCGGCGGCCCGGCGGGCCAGCGCCATGCCGGAGGAGCGCATCTCGGCGGCGGACTCCTTGACCGGCGCCATGCCGTTCTGGTGGCGGGCGACGCCGACCAGGTCGGTCTCGGCCTTGATCAGGATGGCGCCGAGGGCCGCGAGGGTGCCGAGGAAGGCCCACAGCCAGTCGATCCGGCCGGTGCCGAAGACGTCGGCGGCGCGCAGACCGAGGCCGACCAGGACGGCCGCGTCGGTGAGGTAGGCGCCGACGCGGTCCATGTAGACGCCGCCGAGCGAGTACTGCTTGCGCCAGCGGGCGATCTCGCCGTCGACGCAGTCCAGCAGCAGGTAGAGCTGGACCGCGACGACGCCGAGCACGGCGCCCCAGATCCCCGGCACCAGCAGGGCCGGGGCCGCGAGGACGCCGCATACGGTCATCAGGTACGTGAGCTGGTTGGGCGAGACCCTGGTGTTCACCAGGTAGCGGTCGACCCGCAGGGACACCTCACGCATGTAGAGGCGTCCCATCCAGTGCTCACCGCTGCGCCGGTCCTTGACCCCCGCGGGGTGGACGACCGGACGTAGTTCAGCTACCGATGGCCTTGACATAGTCGGTGTAGACGTCCTTGATCTGGTCGGTTTTCAGGTCGAGGTGTTCGAGGATGGTGAACCGTCCGGGCCGGGTCTCGGGAGCGAACTCCACGGCGCGGACGAACTCCTCGGGGGTGAAGCCGATCTCCTCCGGCAGTACCGGCAGTCCGTGCCGGCGCAGCACCTCGGCCATGTAGACCGACTCCTCGTGCGCCTCGCGCAGATACATCGCGAAGGCCGCGCCCAGTCCGCACTGCTCGCCATGGGCGGCGGCGCGCTTGGGGAAGAGCAGGTCGAAGGCGTGGCTGATCTCGTGGCAGGCCCCGGAGGACGGCCGCGAGTCACCGGAGACGGACATGGCGATGCCGCTGAGCACCAGCGCCTCGGCGAGCACCTGGAGGAAGTCGTTGTCGCCGACGCCGCCGGGGTGGCGCAGCACGGCCTCGCCGGCCTGGCGGGCCATCGCGGCGGCCAGGCCGTCGATCCGCTCGCCCTTGATCCGGTTGGCCAGCTCCCAGTCGGCGATCGCCGAGATGTTGGAGACGGCGTCGCCGATGCCGGCCCGTACGTGGCGGACCGGGGCCTCACGGATGACGTCGAGGTCGATGACGACGGCGATCGGGTTGGGCACGCCGTAGGAGCCGCGGCCCGCGTCGTTGTCGAGGGTGGCGACCGGGGAGCACAGGCCGTCGTGGGCCAGGTTGGTCGGCACGGCGACCAGCGGCAGGCCGACGCGGGCCGCCGCGAACTTGGCGCAGTCGATGATCTTGCCGCCGCCGAGGCCGACGACGGCGTCGAAGTGGCCGGCCTTTATGTCGCTCGCCAGCCGGACGGCGTCGTCGAGGGTGCCGCCGCCGACCTCGTACCAGGTGGCGCCGGGCAGTGAGGGGGCGATGCGCTCGCGCAGCCGGGCGCCGGAGCCGCCGCTGACGGCGACGGCGAGCCGGCCGGAGTGCGAGATGCGCTCGTCGGCGAGGACGCAGCCGAGGTCGTCGAGGGCACCCGGGCGGATGTCGACGACGAGCGGCGAGGGGATCAGCCTGGTCAGTACCGGCATGCGATCTCCCGTCCACGGGCGAGATCGTCGTGGTTGTCGATCTCGACCCAGCTGACGTCGCCGATGGGGGCGGTGTCGATCCGGAAGCCGCGGTTCACCAGCTCCTGGTAGCCGTGCTCGTAGAACTGCTGGGGGTCGGTCTCCCAGACCGTCTTCAGCGCGTCGGCCAGCTCGGGGGCGGCGTCGCCCTCGATGAGGGTCACGCCGATGTACTCGCCGGTCGCCTCGGCCGGGTCCATCAGCTTGGTGATCTTCGTCATGCCCTTGGCGGGGTCGACGACGACCTTCATCTCCTCGTCGGCGAGCGACTTCACCGTGTCGAGGGCGAGGATGATCCGCTTGCCCTCGCCGCGGGCGGCGAGCAGCGTCTTCTCGACGGAGACCGGGTGGACGGTGTCGCCGTTGGCGAGGATCACGCCGTCCTTGAGGGCGTCACGGCCGCACCACAGGGAGTAGGCGTTGTTCCACTCCTCGGCCTTGTCGTTGTCGATGAGGGTGATCTTGAGGCCGTACTTCGCCTCCAGCGCGGCCCTGCGCTCGTACACGGCTTCCTTGCGGTAGCCGACGATGACCGCGACCTCGGTCAGCCCGATCTCGGCGAAGTTGCCGAAGGTCAGGTCCAGGACCGTGGGCTCGCCTTCTATGCCCGCGGGTCCCACCGGCACCAGCGCCTTGGGCAGGCTGTCGGTGTAGGGACGCAGACGCCGTCCGGCGCCGGCCGCGAGCACGAGGCCGATCATGCGGTTTCTCCTTCGTCGTGTACGGCGGGCGATCCGGCCCGGTGGGCGGACACCCAGTAGCGGATGCTCTCGAAGAGCACCACCAGGGCCACGACCACGGCGAGGACCGTGAGCGCGACGGTGAACTGTGCGGCGGTGAGCAGCGCGGCCAGGACGGCGACGAGCAGCGTGCGCCCGTCGTGTCCCCCGATGGCCCGCACCAGCCAGGCCGGGGGCGCTCCGGCGTTGCCGCGGATGCGGTACACCGTGTCGTAGTGATGGTAGGCGACCGCCGCCACCAGCCCGAAAGCCGCCGGAAGCGCTCCGTTCACGTCCGCTTTCGCCGCCAGGACGAGGACGGTGAGGTACTCGGCGGCGCGGAAGAACGGGGGGACCAGCCAGTCCAGGGCGCCCTTGAGGGGGTGCGCGACGGCCTCGCCCGCGAGCAGGACGTAGGGGACGGCGGCCAGCGCGGTCCACCAGGACGGTCCCCAGATCAGGGCCGCGCCGACCATCAGGACGGCGCCGACGGCGGCACTCAGGAAGGCCGGGGTGCGACGGGCGGAGCCGAGGGTGACGACCCGGGCGACGGCTGTGCCGAGCGGGCCGCTGTCGGCGAGGTCGGCCAGCGCCGTCGCGGCGCGGTCGGTGCGGTGGGCCTTGCGGGTCAGGGAGCGCAGGACCCGGCCGGCCGTGGTGTAGGTGGCGGCGAAGGCGCAGCCGATCAGCAGGACGATCAGGGTGATGCGGGGGGTGGTGACGGCGGTGAGGACCGCGATCATCGCCCAGCGCTCGCCGATCGGCAGGACGATCATGCGGCGGACCCAGACGGTCCAGCCGACGCTGTCGAGCTTGCCGGAGAGGGCGGCGGTGGGGCTGGTGTTGGCGGTGGCGTCGTGATTCGCCTCGTTGAAGGAGAAGTCGACGACGTGCCGGCAGGTCTGGAGGACCATCGCGCCGAGGGCCAGGGCCCATACGTCGTCACCGCCGCGGGCGGCGCCGAGCGCGAGGCCGGCGTAGTAGGCGTACTCCTTGGCCCGGTCGAAGGTGGCGTCGAGCCAGGCGCCGAGGGTGGAGTACTGAAGGGAGTAGCGGGCGAGCTGGCCGTCGGTGCAGTCCAGCACGAAGGAGAAGAGCAGCAGGACACCGGCGGCGACATAGCCGCCGCGGGTGCCGGTGGCCGCGCAGCCGGCCGCTATGAGCGCGGTGAGCAGCGAGGCGGTGGTGACCTGGTTGGGGGTCAGCCCGCGGCGGGCGCACCAGCGCGCGATGTAGCGGGAGTAGGGACTGATGAAGAAGGTGGTGAAGAAGCCGTCGCGGGCCTTCACCGCCGACTTCAGGCGGATCGCCTCGTCGTCGACGGCGGCCACCGCCTGCCGGGCCTCGTTGCGGGCCTGCGGGTCGGCGGGGACCTCGGCGACCAGGCTGCCCAGCTCGGGGCGGTGCACGTCGGCGCCGTCGGCGTCGAGGGCGGTGACGACGCCGTCGGCGATGCTGTCGACCAGGGTGGTGCCCCCGGTGGAGGTCTGGCGGGCCATCGCGCGGGTGAGCGCCTGGCGGCCGTCCGGCTGGGCCGTGACCGCGCCCGGGACCGCGGCGAGCGGGAAGCGGGGGTCGGTGAGGCCGAGGCGCAGGGCGTGCGCGTGGCCGACGAAGCGGGCGTCGACGACGGCGACCCGCTCCCGGCTCGGGACCCGGGCCAGCTCGGTCTCCGCGGCGGCGGCGTCGGCCGCGAGGCGCACGTCGAAGCCCAGTTCCCGCAGATCGCCCTCGATCGACGAACCGGGGACCGGCTGACCGGTGAGGATGGCGGTCGACAACCGAACTCACTCCCTGGGTGCCGGCGCCTGGCGCCGGTCCTGTGCATGGTGGGGGCGCCCGTTTCCACAGCCCCCGGGCGGCATGTCGGCAGAGGTTATCGGATGACCAGAACACCGTGTTCACCGGCCGTTTCACGGACGGTCGACACGGCGTGCCCACGCCTTTGCCGCGATCATCATCGGTGATGCGGGGCCCGGCTCACAAACCGCTCCCCCGCGCCCCCGCCTCGCGGCGGCCGCCGCGACCTGCCGCACGGCCACTCGGACCACGCTGACCTGCGGAACGTTTCCGCAGGTCACAGCATATGACAACGGTGTTCAGTGCCGCGTTGCCGGATACCCCCGGCCCGTAGTTCACTGTGCTGCCGACGGACCACGGAGAGGCGGTTTTTTCATGGGGGCCGGGCACGATCACGGACACCGTCACGGGCACGCGCACGGCGCGCCCGGCGGCGGTACGGCGACCGCGGCGTACCGCGGCCGGCTGCGGGTGGCGCTGGCGATCACGCTCACCGTCATGGTCGTGGAGATCGTCGGCGGCGTGCTCGCCGATTCCCTCGCACTGGTCGCCGACGCGGCGCACATGGCGACGGACGCGGTCGGCCTCGGCATGGCGCTGCTCGCGGTCCACTTCGCGAGCCGCCCGGCCAGCGACCGCCGCACCTTCGGCTACGCCCGCGCCGAGATCCTGGCCGCGCTGGCCAACTGCGTGCTGCTGCTCGGAGTGGGCGGATACGTCCTGTACGAGGCGATCGACCGGTTCATGACGCCCGCCGGCACCGAGGGCGGGCTGACGGTCGTCTTCGGTGTGATCGGCCTGGTGGCGAACTCGGTGTCGCTGGGGCTGCTGATGCGCGGGCAGGCGGAGAGCCTCAACGTGCGCGGCGCCTTCCTGGAGGTGGCGGCGGACGCCCTGGGGTCGGTCGCGGTGATCGTGTCCGCCCTGGTGATCGTCACCACCGGCTGGCAGCCCGCCGACCCCATCGCGTCGCTGGTCATCGGGCTGATGATCGTGCCGCGGACGGTGAAGCTGATGCGGGAGACGCTGGACGTGCTGCTGGAGGCGGCGCCGAAGGGCGTCGACATGGCGGAGGTACGGGCCCACATACTGGCGCTGGACGGTGTGGAGGACGTCCACGACCTGCACGCGTGGACGATCACGTCCGGGATGCCGGTGCTCTCCGTGCACGTGGTCGTCAGCACCGAGGTCCTGACCGCGATCGGGCACGAGAAGATGCTGCACGAGCTGCAGGGCTGCCTGGGCGACCACTTCGACGTGGAGCACTGCACGTTCCAGCTGGAGCCGGGGGGCCATGCGGAGCACGAGGCGAAGCTGTGCCACTGATGCGCCGGGGCCCGGCGGAGGGCGCGCGTTTCGAAGAACGCGCCGGGGAACGCAGCCGTCCGCCCCTTCGGCCGCGTCCTGCGTCCTGACGGGCCCCGCCCCGGCCGGGTACGGCCGTGGGACATGCGGGAGGGCGGGGAAGTGCCGGGAGTGCCGGTCGCGTACGGCACACTTGGGGCGCGAGGACCGATGCGAAGGATGGGTATGCCGATCACTCCTGCCACCGCGACGCACAGTTCGTCGAACGGCACCGCAGACGATGCGATTCTGCTCGAACTGGTCGACGAGAACGGCGTCACGATCGGCACGGCCGAGAAGCTCTCCGCGCACCAGCCACCCGGGCGGCTGCACCGCGCCTTCTCGGTGTTCCTCTTCGACGAGCGCGGCCGGCTCCTGCTCCAGCAGCGGGCGCTGGGCAAGTACCACTCCCCCGGTGTGTGGTCCAACACCTGCTGCGGCCACCCCTACCCGGGCGAGGCGCCCTTCGCCGCGGCGGCCCGGCGGACCTTCGAGGAGCTGGGCGTCTCCCCGTCGCTGCTCGCCGAGGCCGGCACGGTGCGCTACAACCACCCCGACCCGGCCTCGGGCCTGGTCGAGCAGGAGTACAACCACCTCTACGTGGGGCTGGTGCAGGCGGCGCCGCGGCCCGACCCTGAGGAGGTCGCGGAGACGGTCTTCGTCTCCCCCGCCGAGCTGGCCGAGCGGCACGCGCGGGACACCTTCTCGGCGTGGTTCATGACGGTGCTGGACGCGGCGCGTCCCGCCGTCCGGGAACTGACGGGACCGTCCGCCGGCTGGTGAGGCCGCCGGTGCCACGGCCCGGACGCTCACGCGAGCATGTGCTTGAGCGGCAGGGCGGCCCAGATCACCTTGCCGCCGCTCGCCGTGTGGGCGACGTCGCAGGCGCCGCCGGCCTCGCGGGTGATCTCCCGCACCAGGAGCAGGCCCCGGCCGCCGGTCCTGGCGTGGTCGGCCTCCAGGGCGGTCGGGCGGTAGGGGTGGTTGTCCTCGACGGACAGGCGGAGCCAGTCGGAGCCGACGGCGACCTCCACGGCGAGCGTCGGCGACAGCACGGCAGCGTGCCGGACGGCGTTGGTGACCAGTTCGGAGACGATCAGCAGCAGTCCGTCGGCCGCGTCGTCGGAGAGCGGCACGCGCTGACGTGCGAGGAGGTCCCGTACGGCGTGCCGCGCCTGCGGGACGGACTCCTCGACGGAGGGCGCGGTGAACCGCCAGACACCTTCGTACGGCAGGGGGTCCGCCGGTCCCCTTCCGCCTGGCTCGGGCCGGTACTCCTCGGGGCGCGGGACGGCGCCGTCCCCCCGCCCGTGGTCGTCCATCGTCGGGTCGCCACCCTTGCGCTCGATTGTCACCACACCCCTGAGTGTTGGTAACGAGTCGCTCCGTTCCGAGGTTCTGAACGGAAGTCAGCGCCTATCGAACGACTTTGATCGTTGGCGTATGACACAGTCAGTTGTGGGACTGATCCTGCCCCCGTTGCACCGTCTCGTCGATCTATTCGGGTTGTACGGGTTTGACCGTCCGGCGCCGGCCCTCTCAGGTGTCGTCGGAGGCGCCGGAGACCATGCCGACGACCCGGCGGCCCCCGAAGCCGGTGGCGATCAGACCGAGGCCGTCGAAGAGCAGGGCCAGCGAGAAGAAGGTCCCGATGACGTACTGGCTGCTGCTCGGCCAGGAGGCCAGGACCAGGATGCCGAGCAGCAGGTCGAAGACGCCGAGCAGCAGCGTCCAGCCGAACTGCGGCCCCCGGACGACGACGCTGCCGACCAGCCGGAAGAGGCCGGCGGTGAGGAACAGCAGCGCGGCGAACATCGTCAGCGCGGCGGCGGCCGCGTCCGGCTTGACGATGATGACCACACCGGCGGCGATGTTCAGGGCGGCGACGATGACGCCGAGCCAGAGGAAACTGGTGCCGCGCGACTGGACCGCGTGCGCGAGCCCGACGACGCCGCCGATCAGCAGCAGCCAGCCGAACAGAAGCATCGAGGTCAGCGTGGCGAAGCCGGTGTAGACGAGCCCGACGACCCCGGCGATCACCAGCAGCACGCCGAGCGCGGCGAGCAGACCGAAGCCGCGGCTGAGCTCGGCGGCCTTGTCGCGGGGCGGGGTGGACGTGGTCATGGTCGCCTCCTTGGTCCCGTTCCCCCTGCACTCCCAGTGCCCACGCCGCCGGAAGGCACGCCCGGCGGCCGGTAGCATCCGCCGCATGGAGCCCCTGCTGCCGCACCGCGTCACGGACTCGGTGGCCACGGTCGTCATCCACCGTCCGGACAAGCGCAACGCCATGACGGCCGCGATGTGGCGGGCGCTGCCCCCGCTCCTGGACACCCTCGCCGCCGACCCGGCGGTCCGCGCGCTGGTGCTGACCGGCGCGGACGGCACCTTCTGCGCCGGGGCCGACATCACGACGCTGACCGCCGTCCCGGGTCAGGCGCAGCGGCTGGCGGTGGCGGCCGAGGAGGCGCTCGCGGCGTTCCCCAAGCCGACGCTCGCGGCGGTCCGCGGGCACTGTGTGGGCGGCGGGGTGCAGCTGGCCGCCGCGTGCGACCTGCGGTTCGCCGAGGAGGGGGCGCTCTTCGGGGTGACCCCGGCGCGGCTCGGCGTCGTCTATCCGGCGTCCGCCACCCGGCGGCTGGCGTCGCTGGTGGGCCCGGCCACCGCGAAGTACCTGCTCTTCTCGGGCGAGCTGATCGGCACGGAGCGGGCGCTGCGCACGGGGCTGGTCGACGAGGTGCTGCCGGCGGGCGGCGGCCTGGCGGAGCGGGTCGCGGAGTTTACCCGGGTACTGGTGTCCCGGTCGGGGCTGACGCAGGCCGCGGCGAAGGAGTTCGTGGACGGGCGGCCCGGCCGGGAGCCGTACTGGTCCGCGCAGGCGGACGGCAGCGGCGACACCGCGGAGGGCGTCGCCGCGTTCCTGGAGCGCCGCCCGCCGCGCTTCACGTGGAGCGCGTCCTAGGGCTGTCCGGGGGCAGTCCCGGGGCAGTCCCGGGGGCGGGCCTCAGGCCAGGAGGAACCGGCTCCGCGCGCGGAGTTCGGTCACCAGGTGGGCGGGGGCCTTCTCGGGCGATCCCGCGTCGTAGGGCGGCTGGGGGTCGTACTCGGTGAGCAGCTGCACCGCCTGGGCGTGGTCGTCGCCGGCGATCCGGCCGAGCAGGGTCAGGCCCATGTCGATGCCGGAGGAGACGCCCGCGGCGGTGACGTACTTGCCGTCGGTGACGACCCGCTCGCCGGTCGGCCGCGCGCCGTGGCCGGCCAGGGTGTCCAGGGCCAGCCAGTGCGAGGTGGCCCGGCGGCCGCGCAGCAGTCCGGCGGCGGCGAGCAGCAGGGAGCCGGTGCAGACGGAGGTGGTCCAGGTGCTGGTGGCGTCGGCCGTGCGCAGCCAGTCCAGGAGGGTCTCGTTCTCCATCTGGGCACTCTGGCCGGGGCCGCCGGGCACGACGACGATGTCCGGCCGGTCCAGGTCGGCCAGGGTCCGGTCCGCGGTGAGGGCCAGGTTCCCGGTCTCGTTGCGGACCGGCCCGGTCCGCTCGGCGACGAAGACGGTCTCGGCGCCGGGGAGGCGGCCGAGGGTGTCGTAGGGGCCGACGGCGTCGAGGGCGGTGAAGCGGTCGAAGAGGACGATGGCGATGCGGGTGGGGTTCGTGTCGCTCATGGGGTTTCCCTTCGCGGGGTGGCGCGGCGTCGGACGGCCGCGGCTCAGTGGGACGGTGCGGGGCGGAAGCGGCGGCGGTACTCCGCCGGGGAGGCGCCGAGTGCCTTGAGGAACGCGCGGCGCATCGCCTCGGGGGTGCCGTAGCCGCTGGCGCGGGAGATCTCCTCGACGCCGTCGCGGGTGTCCTCCAGGAGCCGGCGGGCGTGCTCGATCCGGACCCGGTCGACATAGCGGCCCGGCGACATGCCGGTCTCGGCGCGGAAGGCGCGGGCGAAGTGGCGGGGCGAGAGGCGGGCGCGGGCCGCGAGGGTCTCCACGCCGAGGTCGGCGCCTGGGTGCTCGCTGATCCACGTCTGGACGTCGCGCAGCGGTTCGCGGCGGGCGGTCTGGGCGGCGAGCTGGGCGCTGAACTGGGCCTGGTTGCCGGGGCGGCGCAGGAAGACCACGAGGTGCCGGGCGACGCTCAGGGCCGTCTCCCGGCCCAGGTCCTCCTCGACGAGGGCGAGGGCCAGGTCGATGCCCGCGGTGACGCCCGCGGAGGTGGCGACGTGGCCGTCGCGGACGTAGATCGGGTCGGGGTCGACGTCGACGGCCGGGTGGTCGCGGGCGAGCTTCGCGCAGTACGCCCAGTGGGTCGTGGCGCGGCGGCCGTCCAGGAGACCGGCCTCGGCGAGGCGGACCGCGCCGGTGCAGACGGAGACCAGCCGGCCGGCGCGGGGTCCGTGCGCGCGCAGCCAGTCGGTCAGCGGCGGGTCGGGGCGGCGGGTGCCCTGGCCGCCCGGCACCAGCAGGACGTCCGCGGCGGGTGCCTCGGTGAGGGCGAGGTCGGGGACGAGGGTCAGCCCGCTGGAGGTGCGTACGGGGTCGCCGTCGAGGGACGCGGTGCGGATCCGGTAGGAGCCCGGGATGTGCTGCTCGGCGCCCGCGAAGACCTCCGCGGGGCCGGTGACGTCGAGACTCTGTACCCCGTCGAAGAGGACGAGGAGTACGGTGCGCGGGGCCATGGGGACGATTCTCGGAGCGGTCGCGGGGCGTCCGCAATGACGTTCTCCCCACCTTTCCTGCCATCCGTACGAAACCTTTCCCACCGTCCTGGCGGACCCCTGTCCGCACATACCTACCGGTTGGTAACGTGCGGGCATGACGATGACTGCCGCCGTCGACCGGCGCCCGGCGCGCCGCTGTCACAACGCGCTGAACACGCTGCACTCGACGCACTACTTCTCCCCCGACCTGGGCCGGGAGCTGGGCGCCCTCGGGGTCTCCGATCCCCGCGCGGTCAACTTCGCGGTACGGGCGGGCGCGCTCGGGCCGGTCGGCGCGGGCACGGTGACCGCCGTGTTCTACAACTACAAGCACGAACTCGTCGCCCGGCACGTCCCGGACGTCTGGACGACGGTCTCCCCCGCCGCGGCCCTCGCGGCACGCCTGCGTGCCGTCGACACGACGCTGCGCCGGCTGCTGGGCGAGGAGGCCCTGGCGTCGGCGGAGATGGCGGAGGCGGCACAGCTCGCGCTGCGCGCGACGCGGGGCTGCTCACGCGGCGGACGGCCGCTGTACTCGGCCCACGCGGACCTGCCCGTGCCCGACGCGCCGCACCTCGCCTACTGGCACGCGGCGACCCTGCTGCGCGAGCACCGCGGCGACGGGCACGTCGCCGTACTGGCCGCCGCGGAGCTGGACGGTCTGGAGGCGGTGGTCACCCACACGGCGACCGGCAAGGGGATGACGCCGGCGTTCATCTCCGAGACCCGGGGCTGGTCCCGCGCGGACTGGGACGCGGCGGCCGCCCGGCTGCACGCGCGCGGGCTGATCGACATCGCCGGCGGCACCGCCGAACCGACCGAACGGGGCGCGGAGCTGCGCGCCGAGATCGAGCGCGAGACGGACCGGCTGGACGCGGGCCCGTACGAGCATCTCGGTGCGGCGGGTCTCGCCCGGCTGACGGAGCTGGCGGCGGGCTTCGCGCGGACCGCGGCCCTCGCGGGCGCCTTCCCCGCGCGTGCCTTCGGCAAGGGCTGACGAGGTCCGGCGGCTTCCGCGGGCATACCGGGGCGCGGGCGAGGTACACGTCCTTCACCCGGTCGGACCGGCCGGGATGGACAGAGGGAGGCTCACGTGTTCCGTGCCATCGCAGACGTGCTGCGCCAGATCGGCGGCGCCATCGCCACCGTCGTGACGCTGCCTTTCCGGGCCCTGGCCCGGCTCTTCGGCGGGGCGTCCAGCTCGACGCGCAGCCGCCGGGCCTGAGCGCGTCGCCCGCGACCTGCCGGGTGTCCGCCCTGATCCACCGCTGTCGGTGCGGCCTGCCACAATTGCCGCGCAACCTCTGTGAGAAGGCGGTACGGGATCGTGACGACACCCGAGTCGATCGACGTAGGCTCCATCGAAGGCAGGATCGCCGAGGAGCTCGGCGTACGGGAGCGGCAGGTGAGGGCCGCGGTGGAACTGCTCGACGGCGGTTCGACCGTGCCCTTCATCGCCCGCTACCGCAAGGAAGCGACCGAGATGCTGGACGACGCGCAGCTGCGCTCCCTGGAGGAGCGGCTGCGCTATCTGCGGGAGCTGGAGGAGCGGCGTACGGCGGTCCTCGACTCGGTCCGTGAGCAGGGCAAGCTCACCGACGAGCTGGCGGCTCGCATCCGGGGGGCCGAGACCAAGGCCCGCCTGGAGGACATCTACCTGCCGTACAAGCCCAAGCGGCGCACCAAGGCGCAGATCGCCCGGGAGGCCGGACTCGAACCGCTGGCCGAGGGGCTGCTCGGCGACCCGGGGGTGGACCCCGTGGCCGCCGCCGCCGCGTTCGTCGACGCGGACAAGGGCGTCGCCGATCCCCAGGCGGCGCTGGACGGGGCGCGGGCGATCCTGACCGAGAGGTTCTCGGAGGACGCCGACCTCATCGGTGAGGTCCGCGAGCGGATGTGGAAGCGCGGGCGGCTCGCCGCCAAGGTGAAGGACGGCAAGGAGGAGGAGGGCGCCAAGTTCGCCGACTACTTCGACTTCGCCGAGCCGTTCACGGCCCTTCCCTCGCACCGGATCCTGGCGATGCTGCGCGGCGAGAAGGAGGGCGTCCTCGATCTCGTGCTGGAGCCCGAGGAGCCGGCCGAGGGCCCGTCGTCGTACGAGGGGATCATCGCGTCGCGGTTCGGGATCGGCGACCGGGGGCGGCCGGGCGACAAGTGGCTCGTGGACACGGTCCGCTGGGCCTGGCGCACCCGGGTCCTCACCCACCTCGGCCTCGACCTGCGGCTGCGGCTGCGGACCGCCGCCGAGGACGAGGCGGTCGACGTGTTCGCCGCCAACCTGCGCGACCTGCTGCTGGCCGCCCCGGCCGGCACCCGCGCGACGCTCGGCCTCGACCCCGGCTTCCGTACGGGGGTGAAGGTCGCCGTCGTGGACGCGACCGGCAAGGTCGTCGCGACCGACGTGATCCACCCGCACGTCCCCGCCAACAGGTGGGACGAGGCGCTCGCGAAGCTGGCGCGGCTGGCGAAGGAGCACGCGGTCGAGCTGATCGCCATCGGCAACGGCACGGCGTCCCGCGAGACCGACAAGCTCGCCGGGGAGCTGATCACCAACCACCCCGAGCTGAAGCTGACGAAGGTGATGGTCTCCGAGGCGGGCGCCTCGGTGTACTCGGCCTCCGCGTTCGCCTCGCAGGAGCTGCCCGACATGGACGTGTCGCTGCGCGGCGCCGTCTCCATCGCGCGCCGGCTCCAGGACCCGCTGGCCGAGCTGGTGAAGATCGACCCGAAGTCGATCGGCGTCGGCCAGTACCAGCACGACCTGTCCGAGGTGAAGCTCTCGCGCTCCCTGGACGCGGTCGTCGAGGACTGTGTGAACGGTGTCGGGGTGGACGTCAACACCGCCTCCGCGCCGCTGCTCGCCCGGGTCTCCGGCATCACCTCGGGCCTCGCGGAGAACATCGTGGCGCACCGCGACGCCAACGGGCCCTTCACGGCGCGCGGCGAGCTGAAGAAGGTCTCCCGGCTCGGGCCGAAGGCGTACGAGCAGTGCGCGGGGTTCCTGCGCATCCGGGGCGGCGACCCGCTGGACGCGTCCAGCGTGCACCCGGAGGCGTACCCGGTGGTCCGCCGGATGGTGAAGACCGCCGGTCAGGAGGTGGCCGCGCTGATCGGGAACACCTCGGTACTGCGGTCGCTGCGGCCGGCGGAGTTCGTGGACGAGACCTTCGGTCTGCCGACGGTCACGGACATCCTGAAGGAGCTGGAGAAGCCGGGCCGCGACCCGCGTCCGGCGTTCCGGACGGCCACCTTCAAGGAGGGCGTGGAGAAGCTCTCCGACCTGTCCGCCGGCATGGTCCTCGAGGGGGTCGTGACCAACGTGGCGGCCTTCGGGGCGTTCATCGACGTCGGGGTGCACCAGGACGGACTGGCGCACGTCTCCGCGCTGTCGAAGACGTTCGTCAAGGACCCGCGCGACGTCGTGAAGCCCGGTGACATCGTCAAGGTGAAGGTGCTGGACGTCGACATCCCGCGCAAGCGGATCTCGCTGACGCTGCGGCTGGACGACGAGGCGGCGCCGGGGGACGCGAAGGGCGACCAGCCGCGTCAGCAGCGGGGCGGCGGCGGCCGGCCGCCGAGGCAGCGGCAGCAGCAGGGCCGTTCCGGCGGCGGCAACCGGCGGCA
>NZ_JAVRHI010000056.1:0-29652 GCF_034105845.1 Streptomyces sp. CRN 30
CGGATAAGCCCCGCCGATCGCGTCGTACAGCCGCGCACCGAGCATCCCCAGCTGCTCCTCCGGTGTCACCCTCAGACCCCTCGTCCGCGCGTCGAGTTCCCTGTCGATGGCCGCCACCATGGCGTCGGCACGCTCACGCCGCTCCAGCAGCAGGCCCCGCAGCCGGCGCAGGTGCGCGACCGCGTCGGCGGACGGGTCACCGACCAGTTCCGCGACCTCCCGCAACCCGAAACCCAGCCGTCGGTAGGCCAGCACCTCCCGCAACCGCTCGACGTCACCCGCCGAGTAGGCCCGATACCCAATGACGAGATCGGACTCGTCCGTCCGTCGGCGCGGACCTCGGGTCTCACACGCTCCGACCGAGTCGAGTCGGACTCAGTTTCCGCTTCCGGAACCGACGATGGCGGTGACGCGGATCTCCACGCGCATGGCGGCGAGTCCCAGCACCGTGACGCCGGTCTCGGTCCAGATCGGCGCCCGTCCACCGAGGCGACGGCGGAACTGCTCGGCCATGACCGCGTTGTGGTCGTCGCCGATGACGTCGTCTCCCGGTGCGACCTTGTGGTACGAGTTCACGTGGATGACGTCCCTCCACGTCGCGCCGACCGTGGCGAGCGTGCGCTCGACATTGTCGAACGCCTGGATAATCTCGTCTTCCAGCGAGTCGGGGACGACCAGGTCGTCGTTCACCCCGGCCTGGCCGGAGATCTCCACCCGGTCCCCGACGCGGACGGCCCCGCTGTAGCCGAGGGCCTCGTGCAGCTTCTCGCCGAAGCCCGGAGTGACGCCGAAGGTGACTGTGGACATGATGTTCCTTCTTCCTGCCCTCGGGGGCGCGTTCTCTAGTACATGACTTCACGCGTAAAGTGAGAGTAACAGGATTCGACTTCAAGCGTGAAGTGAACACAGGCTCAGCCGGAAGGACGGGAGGGTCGATGGGGAACACGTCGGAGCCCATGGGCGGCGCGACTGGACCAGAGGACGACGAGGAGCTGCGATGGCTCGACGAAGAGGAGAAGGCGGCGTGGACGGGACTGATCTCCCTCGTCCTGCTGCTGCCCGGCAAGCTGGAGTCGCCGCTGCGGCAGGAACACGGCTTCACCCTGTTCGAGTACCTCGTGCTCAGTCACCTCTCCGAGGCCCCGCAGCGCACCCTGCGGATGGGAGAGCTGGCCTTCCTCGCCAGCGGGTCGCTCTCCCGCCTGTCCAACGTCGTCAAGCGCTGCGAACAGCGCGGCTGGGTGGTGCGGACACCTGACCCGGCCGACGGCCGCTACACCCTCGCCGCACTCACCGACTCCGGCTTCGACATCGTGCACCTGGCGGCGCCCACCCACCTGCGGGCCGTGCGCCACGTCGTCCTCGACTCGCTCAACAGCACCGACCGGAAGGCTCTCGTCCGCATCGCGCAGAAACTCCGCATCGTGCCCGACGGTTTCGGATGATGGATGACGGGTCACGGATGACGGATGACGGCTGACGGGGCCTTCTCGGACGGCAGGGATGTCAGCTCTTCTTGTCGGGCGGTCCGGCGGTCAACTGCCGACGCACGTCGGCCGCATCGTGCAAGTTGGTCATCTGCACGAAACGGCCGCCGCGGACCGTGTAGATGGCGTGCTCGACGATCTCGAACGAGGCTCCCGTCGGCGCGACACCGAGCCACTCCTTCACCGGAGTACCGGTGTTGACTGCACGCACAGCGAGACGGTCGCGGTCGATCAGCAGTTCCTCGACTGTCCAACGGAGATCCGGAACGGCATCGATGCTGCGTCTCATCTCGGAGAATCCTTCCTCTCCCTCTCCCTCTCCCTGTCGCCCGGCCGCATGTGAGGCCGGCCGGGCTCAGTAGGCGACGCGTCCCCCGCGACGGTGGAACTCGCCCGTCGGCCCGTCCGGGCCCAGCAGGGCCAAGGCGACCGTGGCGTCCGTGCCCTCGGTGACGGTCTGATGGCCCTGGTGCTGATTGAGATCGGTTGCCGTGTAGCCGGGATCGGAGGCGTTGATCCGCATCCCGGGCAGGCTCTTGGCATACTGCACGGTCAGCGTGATCACGGCGGCCTTGGAGCTGGCGTACGGCACCATGCGGCCGGTGAACGAGTCGTCGTCCGGGTCCAGCAGGGCCCGGGGGAAGCCCAGCCCGGAGGCGACGTTGACGATCACCGGATTGGACGAGCGCCGCAACAGGGGCAGGGCGGCCTGGGTGACCCGGACGATACCGAAGACGTTGGTCTCGAACGTTATGCGCATCGCCTCGATGTCCAGGTCGTCGAGGCTCCACGACGTGCCCACGACGGCCGCGTTGTTGATCAGTACGTCGAGTTCGGGCAGCGACGCGATCGCCTTGTCGACGCTGTCCTGGTCGGTGACGTCGAGCTGGACCGGGACCGCGCCGAACTCCCGGGCGGCGCCCGCGGCGGCCAGGTCCCGCGTGCCGGCGTAGACGGTGTGGCCCGCGGCGGTCAGGCGGCGGGCGGTTTCCAGACCGAGGCCCTTGTTGGCCCCGGTCACCAGAGTTGTGGTCATGCCGCCACTGTGTGCCGCCGCAGGGCCGGCTGACAGGCACGGTCCGACGGTGGGTACAGCAGTACCACCCGCCGCGCCCGGTCCCGAGGCACCATGGAGGGCATGGACGAGTTCGCGCGGATACTTCGAGCGTGGCGGGACCGGGTTCGCCCGGAGGACGTCGGGTTACCTCCCGGTCCGGGTCGTCGCGCGCCGGGACTGCGCCGTGAGGAACTGGCCCTGATCGCCGGGGTGAGCGTGGATTACCTCGTGCGTCTGGAGCAGGGCCGGGCCCGCAATCCCTCCCCACAGTTGCTGTCCTCGCTGGCTCGGGCGCTGCGTCTGACCGATGTCGAACGCGACCACCTGTTCCGCGTCGCCGGCGCGGCGGTGCCTCCGGCCGGGCACGTGCCGAAGCACATCACGCCGACCGCGCGGCGCATGGTGGACCGGTTCCGCAACGCCCCGGTGGCCGTGGCTGTGCACACCGCGATCTATGAACTGGTGCTGTGGAACCCGCTCTGGGCCGTCCTGTTCGGGGACCCGTCCAGCCAGACCCCGCTGGAACGCAATGTGCTCTGGCGGTACTTCGAGGGTTCCATCCCGGTGACGCACACACCCGAGGACGACGAAGCCTACGCGCGGGACCTCGTCGGCCATCTGCGGTCCGCGGCCGGCCGCTATCCGAACGACCCGGAGATCCCGCAGCTGATCGACCGCTTGATCGAGACTTCCCCCGACTTCGCCCGCCGCTGGAAGGCGGGAACGGTCGGAGAACTGCGCAGCAGCCGCAAGACCGTGCACACCGACCTGGCCGGGGACATCGTCGTGGACTGCGACACCTTCACGGGCGGTCCGGGCGACCAGACGATCGTGATGATGACGGCCGCACCCGGGTCCGAGGACGAGCGCAAGCTCGACCTGCTGCGCGTGGTCGGATTCCAGGAACTGCGGAACTGACCCCCCCGCTCCACGCGGGCGCCCACGGTGCCGGTCTCCGCCTCAGCCTTCACGGCCGGCTCCCGGCTCCCGGTTCACGGTTCGCGGCTGTCGCACGGGCGGGGTCCGGGGCAGACGTCTCCGGCCGCGGGCTCGGAGGTCCGGGATGCGGCACGGTGGTGGGGGCGGGCAGTCCGTACTGGGCGGCCTGGGCGGTGAACATGCTCCGGTAAAGCCCGTCCGGCCGGGACATCAGCTCGCGGTGGGTGCCGTCCTCGACGACGCGCCCTTGGTCGAGGACGTAGATGCGGTCGGCTCTCATGGTGGCGGCGAGGCGGTGGGTGACGAGGACGACTGCCTGTCCCTGTTCGGCCAGGGACCACAGGCTCTCGAACGCGGCGATCTCGGCGTGCGGGTCGAGGGCGCTGGTGGGCTCGTCCACCAGCAGGAACGGTGCCTGCCTGTACCGCGTCCGGGCTGATCCGAGTTTCTGCCACTGCCCGCCGGAGAGCTGGACGCCGCGTTCGTAGCCCTTGAAGACGATCGAGTCCCAGCCGTGCGGCAGTCCCTCGACCAGGTCGCGCACGCCCGCGTCCTCGGCGGCCGCGCGGACGCGGTCCATGTCCCGGGGACGGTCACCGGCGCCGATGGCGATGTTCGCGGCGGCGGTCATCTCCCAGCGGGGGAAGTCCTGTGCCAGCAGCCCCACCATGCCGAAGACCTCGCCCCGGTCCGCCTCGCGCGACTCGACCCGTGCGACCTGTCCCCCCTGGCTGCCATGTGCGTCCTGTCCGGCCTGTTCGCCCACCCACCACACGTTTCCCTCGGCGGGCATCAGCAGCCCGGCCAGGATCTTCGTCAGGGTGGTCTTCCCGGAGCCGTTCGCTCCGACCAGGGCTGTCACCTGCCCCCGGGGAATACGCACGGACACGCCCTCCAGGGCGGGGGAGTCGGCCCCGGGGTAGGTGAACGACACCGCCTCCGTGCACACCTCCCGCACGGAGGGAGGAAGCGGGGTGCCGGAGCGCGGAATGGCGTTCCGGTCCGCCGCCTTGACGGCGTCCTCGGTGTCGGTGAGGAACAGCAGTTCCTCGTAGAGCCGGTTGACCTGCTGGACGAGGGAGGTGAGCCGTGCGGTGGAGGTGCGGATGGCGATCACCGCGGTGCCGCCGACGGCCAGCGGCAGCCCGCCCGCGGCCAGCAGCCACCACAGCACTCCGTAGCAGGCCAGCGACGCCAGACCGGCGAAACCGCCGGCGACCAGGTCCGTCGATGCCTGCGCGCGGGCCAGCCGCCGCTGCTCCGCCTCCGTCTGCCGGGACATCTCCTCGTAGCTGGAGAGCAGCTTGGTCCCGGCGGCGTGGACGCGGATCTCTCCAGCGGCGTGCGGCCGGGTCAGGTAGGCCAGCAGGGAGGCGATCGCCCGCCGGTGGTCGACCCAGTGCAGACGCGAGACGTACTCGCGGCGTGCGGAGCGCACCGCGCCCCATCCCTTGGGCAGGGCGATGGCCAGCAGCATCGGCAGCAGCGTCCAGTGCAGCGACGCCAGCACGACGGCGGCTGCGATCAGGCCGATCAGGACGTTGCCGACGCCGACCGAGAGCCTCAGCATGCGGCGGGCCGAGTCGGTGCCGAACTTGCCCGCCTCCAGCACGCGTTGGATCTCGGGCCGTTCGGTCGCCTCCACCTCGACGTGGGTGACGGCCGTGTAGTACCGCGCGGACACCGCCCGTTCCACCTGCGGCTCCAGCCGCCCCGACATCGCCGTCGACCAGGCCGCCAGCAGCGCCGTCGCCACCGCCGCGACCGCGAGCACCGACAGAGCCGGCAAGGCGTCCTGGAGCTTGTCCGCGGTCGGGCCGTCCGCGAACAGCCGGGTGAGGACACCGTTGACCGCGACCAGCCCCCACCCGGCCGCCATGCCCTGCCCGAGCTCGGCCGCCACTACGCCGGCCAGCGCCCGCGGGTCCGCCTGGCGGCCGGTGCGCAGCACCATGCCGGCCATGCGGGGCAGCGCTGCCGCCATGTGCCCGAACCCCAGCCGGGTCAGGGGGCCTTCGTGCCGGACGTACGACTGGTCGTAGCGAAGCCGGCCGCCGTACAGCTCGCGCTCGGCGTCGGAAATGCTCTCGGCGGACGCTGTCTTGGCGTCGTCCGGAGAGGTGGTGTTCTTGACTGGCTCGGTCGAGGTCAACGTCGGCCCTCCGTCGCGCGGTCGAGGCGGTGCCTCGCGGCACCGGAAGCACCGGAAGCACCGGAAGCACCGAGAGCACCAAGGATGCCGAGGGTGTGGAGGATGTCGAGGGCACGCAGTGCAGCCCTCAATCCGCTTCTCCCGGCTGAGGTTCAGGCGTCCCCCGCCGGGCCTGCCGGTGGACAGAGACGGCGTGGTAAAGAGTTCCTACCGCCGCAGCACCCGACAGCAGGCTTCCCCATGCCGAAACCCATACGCCCCAGTCCGTTCCCTGGCCGGTGGTTTCAGGAAATGCCACCGCCTGTGTCCTGGCCCTGGAAACTGCCGACTTCTCCGATTCCCCCGCCGTGTTCAACGCCACGACCTGGAACGAGTACCAGGTCGACGGAACCAGGTCGGTCACCGTCGCCCGATTCACGGCGGTCACCTCGACCATCGGATAGTCATTCGCGTAGACCCGATACGCCGACGCACCCTCGACGGGAAGCCAGATCACTACCGCGTAGTCGGCTGTCACTCGCAGAACGTCCAGCGACTCCGGTGCTTGCGGTGGCTGGCCCGGAGAATCCGGAGGACTCGGTGACGGACTGCCGCCCGTTCCTCCCGGGGTACTGGGTCCGGGCGATGCCGCGCCGCCGCCCCCCGAATCGACATCGCTCTTCCCGCCCAGACCCGCAGCAGCGAATGCCAGCGCGATGCTTATGAGAAGCAGGGCTGTTCCACAGCTCAACCATCGCCCGAATTGGCTCAGCTTCCACTTTTTCATCATGCCCCCCGTAGACCGCACAATCAGCCGCCGGGTGAGACACGGCCGCCCGAATCGACTGCGGTCACTTCCGTAATGCTACGCCGGGGGGAAACGCATAGCAGCCGCGTTTCTGCTCGCGCCGGGGCAGCACGGTCACGAGGCCACCGTCAGTACGATCTTGCCCTGGATGTGGCCCCGCGCGGCTCGCGCGTGCGCGCTGCCCGCCTCGGACAGCGGGTAGGTGCTGTCGACCCCGACCTGGAGCCCGCCCTCGCCGAACAGGCGCCCGATCTCGGCAAGCTGGGGGCCGTTGGAGCGCACCTGGATGTTGGAGACCGTGACGCCACGGCTCGCCGTCTCCTCCGGGTCGTACTGCGCGAAGAACACCGGAAGCATGGTGCCGCCGCGCTTGAGCACACCCAGGAAACGTGAGCTGTCCGGTCCGCCGACCGTGTCGATCACCAGGTCGACACCGCTGACGACGTCCGTGGCCCGCGTGGTGGAGTAGTCGATGAACTCGTCGGCGCCGAGGGCGCGCAGGAACCGCTCGTGCCGGCCCGAGGCCACCGCGATCACGCGTGCCCCCTTCCACTTCGCCAACTGCACCGCGAAGTGACCCACTCCGCCGGCCGCCCCGTTGACCAGCACGGTCGTGCTCGGTGTGAGGGGCACCGGCCGGTGCACCCGGCCGGTGAAGGGAGACGGCACGTCGTGGCCGAGATCGATCAGGTACTGCCAGGCCGTGAGCACGGCCATCGGCGCTCCGGCCGCCCGCACGTGGTCGAGACCGGCCGGCTTGTGCGCCAGGTCCGAAGCAGGCGCGGCCACGTACTCGGCGTACGTCCGGCCGTCGAAGCCGGGGAACCTCAGCATGCCGAAGACCTCGTCACCGACGGCGAACCCCACCACGTCCGGAGCGACCGCCTCGACCACGCCCGACATGTCCGTCCCCGGGGTCAGAGGGAACTTCAGCACCGGCCTCATCTCGGCCGGCATGACCTTCAGCCCCTCCCGGAGGTACCAGTCCGGCGGGTTGACGCCGGCGGCGTGCACCCGGACGAGCACCTCTCCCGGACCGATCTCGGGAACCGGCACCTCCTCGTACCGCAGAACCTCCGGGCCGCCCGCTTCACGGAACTGGATCGCCTTCATCGCACTGTCGCTTTCTCGGGGAGACGTTGTTCCTCCAGTCAAAGCCCGGGACGGCGGGGCCGTCCAAGACCGGTTCGGCAACCCGGCCATTCCGAAACGGCATGACCCGTACGCTGGAGAGGTGAACGACCTCGGGCAGGACCTGGAACTGCGGCTGGTGCGCTACTTCACCGTGGTCGCCGCCCACCGGCACTTCGGCCGGGCCGCCGCAGACCTGCACGTCGCCCAGCCGGCCCTGAGCCGCCAGATCCAACGGCTGGAGAAGTACCTCGGCACACGGCTGCTGGACCGCACACCCCAGGGCGCGCGGCTCACTCCGGCAGGCGAGACCTTCCTGCCCCGGGCCGAGACCCTGCTGCGGGCCGCCCGCCAGGCCGAGCAGGCCGTGCGTGCGCAGAACGCGACGGAGCGGATCGCCGTCGGCTACGTCGAAGACCTCGTGATCACCGCCGCTGTACGGGAACTGCGCCGCCGCTCCCCGGACGCCGAGATCACCACGCGTCACCTGAGCTGCCGCGACGTCGGAGCCCTCTCCGACAAGCGCGTCGACGCCCTGATCGCGCGGGCCCCGCTGCCGCTCGACGACGACGACGTGACCACCACCCCGCTCTACGACGAGCCCCGGATGCTCGTGGTCCCGCGAGACCACCCCCTCGCCGGCCGCGCGTCGGTGACCGCGGAAGACCTGGCCGGCGAAGAGGTGGCGCCGTGCGCGTTCGAGACCGCGCACTGGACTTCGTACCAGCTCCTCGGGGCCGGGGTGCCGCCGATCGAGAACTACGAGGACAAGCTCGAACTCGTCGCGAACGGCGGGGCGATCGCCGTGCTGCCGGTCGGCGACCGGCGCAGCTCACTCCGTCCCGACCTCGTCACCGTCCCGGTCGAGGGCGCTCCGCCCAGCCAGGTCGTCCTGGTCAGCCGCAAGGGCGACCAGAATCCGATGATCAGAAACCTCCGGCTGGCGGCAAAGGCCGCCTTGGCGGCTCCGGCGGCTCCGGTGGCTCCGGCGGCCTCAGCGGTTCCGGTGGTTCCGGCGGTTGCGGTGGCTTCGGCGGTTGCGGTGGCTCCGACGGGCCTCTGATCGGGGCGGTGACGCGGGCGCCCAGGACCGGCACGGGGGGCCCGCGATGTCCACGGTCACCGGCGACCGATGGATCACGCCACGCGATCGGCCTCCGCGGCGCGCGACGACCGCCGTGACCGCCGGACGCAGTGCGCACTAGCCTCGCCCCCTAGCACCGGAGACCGAGCGGAGGCCGGGACGGACGGCGCCGGCGGAACCCCGGACGACAGACTCGTGCTCATACCTGAGACGGACAGGACACTCCTGCACAGGGTGGAGACGGCGACACCCGCTGGTGCGGAGCGACCAAGGCACAGTCACGGCACGCGCACGATGACGCGGACCCGTTCCACGGGCGATCTTGGGTACCTTCCCGAGTTCCGACCTGGAGTACCTGCTTCGTGGCTACCTTCCTGTATCGAGTGGGCCGTACGGCCTTCCGGCGACGCTGGCTCGTCGTACTGCTGTGGGCGGCGCTGCTCGGTGCGCTCGGCGCCGGTGCCGCCACGGCGCCCGGCGCCAGTGACGACGACACCTCCTTCATGCCCGGCATCGAGGCGCAGCGGGCCTTCGACCTGATCGGGGAGCGATTCCCCGGCACCGACGCGAACGGGGCCGGCGCCCGGATCGTCTTCATCGCCCCGGACGGCGAGAAGGTCACCGACACCGGCCCCCGCGCCGCCATCGACGAACTGGTGGAGGAGGCGGGCGCCGGCCGCCAGGTCGCCGCGGTCACCGGCCCGTTCCAGGCGGACGCGGTGAGCCAGGACGGCTCCACCGCCTACGCCACGGTGAGTTTCAAGGTGAAGGCCGCCGACCTCACCGACGCCGACAAGGCGGCGCTGGAGAGGTCCGTCGACGAGGCCCGCGACGCCGGTCTGACCGTCGAGGTGGGCGGCGACGCACTCGCCTCGTCGGTCGGGGCGGGCGGCGCGGCCGAGGGCATCGGCTTCGCGCTGGCCGCGGTGGTCCTGCTGATCACCTTCGGTTCGCTGGCCGCCGCCGGACTGCCGCTGCTGACCGCCCTGACAGGCGTCGGCGTCACCATGTGCGGCATCTTCGCGCTGGCCGGCGTCTTCGGCCTGACCGCCACCACCGGCACGCTCGCCTCGATGCTCGGCATCGCCGTCGGCATCGACTACGCCCTGTTCGTCGTCTCCCGCTACCGGGAGGAGCGGGCAGCGGGCCTCGACGCACGGGAGGCCGCGGCCCTCGCCACCGGCACGGCCGGTTCCGCCGTCGTCTTCGCCGGTCTGACCGTGGTGATCGCCCTGGCCGGGCTGTCGGTCGTGAACGTACCCATGCTGACCAAGATGGGCCTGTGCGCCGCGGGTGCCGTCGTGGTCGCCGTACTGGTCGCCCTCACTCTCGTCCCCGCGCTCCTGGGCCTGTGGCCGGACGCGGTCCTGCCCCGCCGCTCCCGCAAGGCGAAGAAGGCCGGGGCCGGGCATCCTGAGCGGGCGGCTGGAGCCGGACGCCCGGAGCGGGCGGACAACGCCGGTACCCGGTGGGCGCGGTTCGTGCTGCGCCGTCCCGTCGCGGTGCTGCTGGTCTGCGTCGCGGGCCTCGGCGCGCTCGCGCTGCCCGCCACCCAGCTGGAGATGGGCATGCCGGGCGCGGAGTCGAAGCCGGTCACGACGACCGAACGGCGGGCCTACGACGCCCTCGCCGAGGGTTTCGGCGCCGGCTTCAACGGGCCGCTGACGATCGTCGTGGACGCCAAGGGCGCGGACGACCCCGAGGCAGCGGCAACGGCCGTGACCGAGAGGATCAAGGACACCGAGGGCGTCGTCTCCGTCTCGCCCGCCCGGTTCAACGAGGCGGGCGACACCGCCCTCGTCTCGGCCGTGCCCTCCACCGGGCCCACCGACGAGCGGACGAAGGACCTGGTGCAGGCCATCCGCGCGGAGCGGGCCGCGCTGGAGACCGACACCGGCGCGACCTTCGAGGTGACCGGCTCCACCGCCATGAACATCGACGTGGCGTCGGCGCTGCAGGACGCCCTGGTGCCGTATCTGACGGTCATCGTCGGCCTGGCCCTCGTCCTGCTGCTGGTGGTCTTCCGCTCGGTGCTGGTGCCGGTCAAGGCGGCCTTCGGCTTCCTGCTGTCGGTGCTGGCCGCGCTCGGCTCGGTGGTGGCCGTCTTCCAGTGGGGCTGGGGAGCCGACCTGATCGGCGTGGAGCAGACCGGCCCGATCATGAGCCTGATGCCGATCTTCCTGGTGGGCATCGTCTTCGGACTGGCCATGGACTACGAGGTGTTCCTCGTCTCCCGGATGCGGGAGGCCCACGCCCACGGGGACCGGCCCGGGGACGCGATCGTCGCCGGTTTCCGGCACAGCGCCCGCGTGGTCACGGCCGCCGCCGTCATCATGATCGCGGTCTTCTCCGGTTTCGTCGGCGAGGGCGAGTCCATGATCAAGACGATCGGGTTCGGACTCGCGGTGGCGGTCCTCTTCGACGCCTTCGTGGTCCGCATGGCACTGGTGCCGGCGGTACTCGCCCTCCTGGGCGCCAAGGCGTGGTGGCTGCCCCGGTGGCTCGACCGGCTGCTGCCCGACGTGGACATCGAGGGCACCGGACTCGCGGCGGCCGGATCGTCCGCGTCCGATGAGCGGGAACCCCGTCCCCAGGAGACGGCCCGCGTCTGAGCGGACGCGCCGGCAGGACCGGCCGTCGCCACGCCGTGACCGGTGGCGGCGGCCCGTTCTGCGAACATGGCCTGGAAACCCGTACCCCCGGAGAGAACACCTGATGAGCACAGCCTGGCGGCACCGGACCGAGAGCCGGACCGGGAGCGGGGCTGCAACCGGGACCGGAGCCGGGGCCGGGGCCGGGAGCCGGTTGGGGACTTCGGGAGTCGGCCTGCCCGTCGCGCTCTTCGCGGTCACGGTCGTGAGCTGCCTCGTCTTCTACTGGTTCGTACCCGACGCCGTACCGATGTGGCCCAGCGTCCTGCTGGCCCTCGCCGCGAGCGCGGCACTGTGGTGGCGGCACCGCCGCCCGCTGACCGTGCTGGCCGTGACCGCCCTGTGCACCGTGACGCTGGGCGCCCTCGGCTACCTGCTGACCCCGTTCGTCATGGGACCGCTGCTGGCCGCGCAGTACGCCGTCGCCCTGCGCGGTGGCCGTGGCACCACCTGGTACAGCGCCTCGGCCGCCGCCACGGGCATGGGGCTTGCCGGACTGGGGCTCGTCCCGTCCCTGCGGGGCTCGATGCTGCTCGTCTTCATCAACCCGGCCGGGTGGGTGCTCCTGACGGCGGCCTTCGGCAGCTACGTACGGGTGCGCCGCGAGTACACCGCCGCGCGGGCCGCACACCAGGAACGCGAACGCGAGGAACTGGCACGGCACCGCGTCGTCCAGGAACGTATGCGCATCGCCCGCGAACTGCACGACGTCGTCGCCCACCACCTGGCCCTGGCCAACGCCCAGGCCGGTACCGCAGCCCACCTGGCCCGCTCGGACCCGGACCGGGCCGTGCAGATGCTGGAGAGCCTGTCCGGCACCACCGCCGAGGCGCTGCGCGAGATGAAACGCACCGTGGGCCTGCTCCGCCAGGACGGCGACACCCCCGACGAACTGCTGCCCGCCCCCGGCCTCGAACACCTGCCGGACCTGCTCGACACCTGCGCCGAGGCCGGCCTTGACGTGTCCGTGGAGGTCAAGGGGGAACCGCGCGTCCTGCACCCCGGACTGAACCTGACGGCGTACCGGATCGTGCAGGAGGCGCTGACCAACGTCACCAAGCACGCCGCCACCGCCACCGCCCGCCTCCGGCTCACCTACACGGCGTCCGACCTGACCATCACCGTCACCGACGACGGCAGTCCCCGGGGCGGCGCGCTCCGTCGGCGCCGTACCGAGCGCGGCTTCGGGCTGGTCGGCATGGGGGAGCGGGCTCTGGCCGCCGGGGGCGGCTTCCGCGCCGGACCACGTCCGCAGGGCGGCTACGAAGTCCTCTGCTCCCTGCCGCTGAACGACGACGTCCCACCGGACGACGACGTCCCACTGGACGACGACATCCCACTGGACGACGACATCCCACCGGACGACGACATCCCACCGGACGGTGACATCCCGCCGGACAGTGACATCTCACTTGACGGCGACGTCTCACTAGACGGCGACATCCCGCCGAACGATGACGAACGGCCGGCCCCATGACGATCCCCATGACGATCTCTGTTCTGCTCGCCGACGACCAGGCCCTGCTCAGGGCGACCTTCCGCATCCTCATCGACTCCGACCCGCACATGACGGTCGTCGCGGAGGCCGCGGACGGCCGGGAAGCGGTCGACCTCACCCGCACCCACCGGCCGGACGTGGTGCTCATGGACATCCGGATGCCGTCGGTCGACGGTCTCGCCGCCACCGCCGACATCTGCGGACGCGACGAACTGTCCGGCACCCGCGTCCTGGTGCTCACGACGTTCGAGAACGACGAGAACGTCGCCCGTGCCCTGCGCGCCGGGGCGAGCGGTTTCCTCGGCAAGGACGTCAGCGCCGACGCGCTCCTCGCGGGCATCCGCACCGTGGCAGCCGGTGACTCACTGCTGTCACCCACGGCCACCAAGGCGCTCATCGCCCGCTTCCTCGCCACCCCTGACACCGACGGCCCCCTGGCCTCCGCCGACAGCGTCGCCGCGCTCACCGCCCGCGAACGCGAGGTCGTCGTCCTCGCGGCGCTCGGCAGGTCCAACGACGAAATCGCCGACTCGCTGTTCCTCAGCCCGTTCACCGTCCGCAGCCACATCCAGCGGGCCATGACCAAGGTGCGGGCCCGCGACCGGGCACAGCTCGTGGTCGTCGCCTACCAGAGCGGGCTGGTGCGCGTGGGGCCCCTGGGGGCCGGCTGACCGCCCTTGGGCCGGACCGGACCGGGGCTGTGTCCCGCCCCCGAGCGCGGCGGGTCGATGACCACGGTGGTACGGGGCCCACCGACCAGGCAGCCGCGGTTGCCCAGGCTCTCGAACTCCAGGGTGTCGACAGAGAACACCGCTCACGACTCCTTTCGGGGAAGCGGCGCCACGCGGCGAAGTGCCGCGCGGTCGTGACCGCGACCGTGACAGCGCAGGAAGCGGAGGAGAGGGCCTGTTGACGACCCGGTCAAGTTCCGGCACCGTCGGAGGCCCTCGTCCTCTGCAGGGGAGACATCGTGCTCAGACGCGCGCTTCGTGCCGTTCTCTCGCTTGTCATGCTCACTTCATTTATTGGCTTCGGTGTGACCCTGTCCACCGGATCCGCGCGCGCGGACGACTGCTACACCTTCCCGCGCACGCTGAGCCAGGGCAGCAGCGGCGAGGACGTGCGGCAGTTGCAGATCCGGGTGGCCGGCTATCCGGGGTACGGCGCCGTCCTGGCGATCGACGGACAGTTCGGGGCCGGCACCAAGGCCGCCGTCACCCGTTTCCAGCAGGCGTACGGGCTCGGAGCGGACGGCGTCGCGGGTCCGGCGACCTTCAGCAAGATCTACGCGCTGCAGGACAGCGACTGCACGCCGGCCCACTTCACCTACGCGGAGATGAACCGCTGCAATTCCGACTGGTCCGGCGGCGCGGTCTCCGCGGCGGCGGCCCGCGCCAACGCGCTGCAGCAGATGTGGAAGCTGGAGGCGCTGCGGCACGCGCTCGGCGACCGCCCGCTGACCACCAGCAGCGGCTTCCGCTCCTACTCCTGCAACAACGCCGCCGGCGGCTCCGCCACCAGTAACCACCTGTACGGGCGCGGGATCGACCTGGTGGGCTCGCCGTCCTTCTGCGAGATCGTCACGCAGGCCCGCAACCACGGGTTCAACGAGATCCTCGGTCCCGGCTACCCGGGCCACAGCGACCACGCCCACCTGGGCAGCCAGAGCTCCCGCTTCTGGTCCGCCTCCTCCTGCGGGATTTGAATCGTCGGTGCGGCGACCGCGCTGACCGTTCCAGGACGGGGCGGCCACGGGGCCGACGGTGTCAGCCGGTCAGAGCGATGCGGGCGGTGATGCGTTTGCCGACCGGCTCGCGCCGGACGTCGAGGTCCTGGGCCACGGCCCTGACGATCTCCAGGCCGTGCTGGCCGACCCTGCCCGGGTCGGTGGGCCGGGCCGTGGGAAGGGCGGGGTCGCTGTCCCACACGATGACGTCCACGGTCGTGGGGGTGAGGCGCAGTTCCATGAGGATCGGGCCGGGCGCGTACTTGCGGGCGTTGGTGACCAGTTCGCTGACCACCAACTGTGCCAGGTCCACCACGCGGGAGGCCACGTTCAGGTGGTGCTCGCCGGCCACCCGCGCGAGGAAGGCGGCGGCGTGGTGGCGGGCCTCGGCGATGCTCTCGCCGCCTCCGCCCAGGGCGTAGCCGGCCCGCGCGAGGGCCCGGCCGGAATCGTCACAGCCGTCCCCGTCGGTCTCCGCTCGCACCGGCCTCGCCCTCGTTCCCCGTCCACCGGCCAGCCGATACCCGAGGGTCGCCTGGTCATGCCTGCCGCGTACATCTTCCACGACTGAACCGCACGGGTGCATCCGATGGGCGATTCCGGGCGCGTGGCACGCGGCCGGTACGGGCTTGCCGAGGTCGCCCGGTGCCGTGCGATGCTGGACGGACGCGAGAGGGGCCGGTACCGCACACGTACCGCTCCTTTGGGTCTGTCGGGCGTTGCCCCCATCCCGGGCACCCGGCTCCCGCCTTCGTCGTCCGCCTCCGTACGGGGGTGCTGCGCCGTTGGGCTCATCGACCCCGAGAGGGGGGCGAGCACCCGGCATGACCGTCACCACACGAACCGTCGGCACGACCGCCTGGATCACGCCGCAGGGCGACATCGACCACGACATCCTGCCCGAACTGCGCGCCGCCGTCCTGGCACTGCCGCCCGAGGTGACCGTGGTGGTCTGGGATCTGCACCAGGTCGCCTTCATGGACACCGCGGGCCTGCACCTGCTCTTCGACCCGCCCCCGCCGGACGGCCCGCCCCGCACCACCACGGTGACCGGTCTGCGCCCCCAGCCGCTGCGACTGCTGCTCCTGGCCCGCCGGCTGCCCCTGCCCGGCTGCGCGGAGGGCCTGTCCGGCACGGCCCACCGCGTCCACCCCGGCCGTCTCCCGTACTACGACCTGTCGGTCACGCTGACGTCGCTGCGTCAGACGCGCGAGCGGAGCGAGACGGCGAGGCGGCAGGCGGCGCAGCATCGCGAGACGGCCCGGCGGATGCGTGCGGAGGCCCACCGCGTCCGCGCGGGAACGTCGAGTCGGCAGTAGCGCCGAGGAGGGCGGCGCCGCCGGGCTCTCTGGGCCAGGGGGGGGCAGCCGACGGGGGGTGTAACGCCATTGCACGGCACGGCACGGCACGGCACTGGCACTACGGCGGTACGGCGGTAAGGCGGTACGGCGGTACGGGAACACGGACCGGGAGGAGACCGCCCACCCGCCCCTGGTCGTGGCGCAGCCGGGTCCGCGGCGGCGACGTGTGAGACCGGACGTGTGTCACCGGACGTGTGCGGGAGCGCTCACGAGCCACCGGTCTCCCTCGGCGGCGTTCGGCGGCGTTCGGCGGCGCTCGGCGGCGCTCGGCGGCGGTCAAGGACGCGTCCGTATGGTCACCTTGGTACCTCGGCGCTCCCGCCGGCCGTGATGACGGTGAGGAGAGGGAACGCGATGAGCAGTGCGACCGCGACGAGAAGCCCGCTCGTCCAGAGCGGCCCGAGGGCCCCGGCTTCCGTGCCGAGCGTGGCCGCGGCCACGACGGGGCCGACGGCGGCACCCACGTTGAGCGCCGCGGTCGCGTACGAGCCGGCCATCGTGGGGGCGCCCGCGGCCTCGTGGAGGACCCGCGTGATCAGCGTGCTGCCCAGCGCGAACGACAGTGCGCCCTGTACGAACACGAGAGTGAACAGGGCGACCGGCTCGTGGGCCAGCACCGCGAGAGCCGGCCAGCCGATGAGCAGCAACGGACCGGTGACCGCGATGGCCGGGCCGGGACTCCGGTCGGACAGCCGTCCGGCGACGGTGACGCCCACGAAGGAACCGGCGCCGAAGAGCACCAGAGCGACAGAGACCCACATCCCGCCCGGCCCGGCACTGCCGGTCACCACGGGAGCGAGGAAGGTGAGGCTCGCGAAGGTCGCCGAGTTCACCAGCGCGCCGAGCAGCATCACCAGGAGCAACCGCGGCCGGGCGAGCTGGGCCAGCTCCGCACGCAGCGCCGGCCTGCCGGTCACCTCAGCGCCGTAGGACCCTGCGGAGATGCCTTTCAGGATGCCGAGAGCCGCGGGCAGACAGAGCGCGGCGACGGCCCAGAAGGTGGCCCGCCAGCCGAGTGCCGTGCCGAGCACCGACCCACCGGGGACACCGGCGATCGTGGCCACCGTCGTGCCGGACAACAACACGGCCAGCGCGCGTCCCTTCCGGTCGGGCGGGACAAGCGAGGCCGCAGCTGTCAGAGCGACGGCGAGGAACCCCGCGTTGGCGAGCGCGGCCACGACCCGGGTGGCGAACAGGATGGGGAAGCCGGTGGTCACGGCGCCCACCGCATGAGCCGCCGCGAACACGAGGACGGACCCCAGAAGGACCGGGCGCCTGGGCCAGTCGCGGGCGAGTGCGGCCACCAAGGGGGCGCCGACGATCACGCCGATGGCGAAGGCCGAGGTGAGCACGCCCGCTGTCCCGACGGTGACGTCCAGATCCGAGGCGATGTCCGGCAAGAGGCCGGCGAGCATGAACTCCGAGGTGCCCATGGCGAAGACCGCCAGGGCGAGCAGATACAGCGGGAGAGGCATCGAGTGGCTCCGAGGTGAGGAGAGGCACGAGGAAGTCGTCTCGTCACCGCGGCCGGCCCCGAGTGCACACACGTCCCACCACGGAAGGCGGCGCGACGGCAGGGCTACTGGCTCAGTGGTGCAGGGGGCTGACGGCGTGACCGAAAGCCCCCACCTTGTCCGACTCAGGACTCGACATGGCCCGCACGCTACCCGACCGATGCCCGTCGAAGCATCCTGGTTCCACGGACATCGGCCTGCGCGCCGTGGGACCCCCAGAGAATCTCGCCGACGTCGTAGCCGCAGACGCGGCACGCGGTCTCATCTCTCTTGTCGGGCACAGCGCCATCCTCCCCTCCGCCGACAGGGCTGCGGAACCCGTCGGCGATACTTCACCATTGTGAGCAGCGAGAACATCCCGCGGGTCAGGCCACTGCCGCAGCCGCCGCACCCGGCCAGACGTCAGATCCAATCCTGGCAGGAGGCCGAGCACAACGCCGCGACCTGGATGCGTCACTGGGGGTACGAAGACGCCCGTGCCCGGCCCGGCGGCAGCGACGGCGGGGTGGACGTGCGCTCACGGAAAGCACTGGGGCAGGTCAAGTACCAAGGGGCCGCGGTAGGAAGACCCGAACTCCAGCGCCTGTTCGGGGCCCGAGGCCGGGCCTGGGACAAGGACCTGCTGTTCTTCACGGGCAGCAGCTACACCGCCACTGCGGTCGAGTACGCCGCCGAGAACGGCATCGCGCTGTTCGTGTACGGCCTGGACGGCTCGATGACCGCGGCCAACGCCCCTGCCCGCCGTATCGCCACGACACCGGCGCCACCGCCTCCCGCGACACCGGCGTCGTCAGCACCGGCGTCGGGATCGGTGTCGGCGTCGGGATCGGTGCCCGTCTCCGCACCGCCTCCCGGCCCGCCCCGGGAGATCCGGCCGGGCGCGGGCCGGACGGCGGCGGGCCTCGTCCTGGCCGTCGTAGCGCTGTTCATACCCGGCAGTGACAGCTTCGACCCGCGTCCGAACCAGACCCTGGTGACCCTGCTCATGCTCGTCGTCCCCGCGGTCCTGATCACCTCGGGAATCCGCGAGAAGACCCGCCGCCGCTACTGGCCGACCGGTCTGGGCCTGCTCCTCCTGGACCTGCCGACGGCCTGGCTCACCAACGCGCGGCTGTGGCGGGGAGACATCGCCGACATCCTCGTACCCGCGACGCTGACCGTGCTCTCCCTCACGGCCGCCGTGTCGCTGATCCGATGGAACACCCGTGGTACCGCCGCCCCGAAGGGCGAGCCGGCGGTCTGACAGGTCTCTGGCCGATCACCCACCGCATTCCGCTCTCCTGGGCCTGGGGCCCTCTCGTCCGGCTGCGTCGTCTCAGCGCGTCCGGCCGTTCGAGGCGCGACATGGGTTCGCGGGACGAAGACGCGGAGGAACGGCCGTGGCCGCCGCGGACACAGGACCGGCGCACGGGTCTGTCCGCTGTGCCCAGGGCGGCCGGCAAGATCACCGGCAGGATGCGCCGAGGGTTTCCGGAGCGATTGTTGAGGCTGGCATGCATTTGTCGAACAGGCCCGGGACGCGGGCCGAGTGCACGCCCCGTCGTGCCCGTCGTGCCCGTCGTGCCCGTGGCGCCCGTGGCGGTCAGTGCGGGCGTCGGCGTCTCCAGATCGTCAGAGCCGTGGCAAGGGCGGACACTCCGAGGGCGATTCCGGCGGTCGCGAAGAGACCAGGAGTGGCCCAAGCCGGGCCCGGCCACACGGACACCGTGACGTCGGCACTGTCGTTGACGCTCTTCGGGTCGTTGCTCGGGTGGTCGCTGTCGCCGTCGGCGACGGTGACCCGCCCGCCACGATGCGCCATTTCCTTGTCGATGCGGAGGGTGAAGGGGAAGGTCGTGGTGGCGCCCGCCTTCCCCGCTTCCGCTGTGCACACGTACCGGCGGGCACTCGGCTGCCGCACGGACGCTTCGGCCAGGGGTGAGCCGTCGGCGGCGAGGGCCCGGCAGACCTGGTCGAGCACCTCCTCGTCCCGCTCGAACTCATAGGGCGACGACACGACAGTGGTGCCCGCCGGAACCACGAACTCGACCTCGACGTGGGCCGGGAGCGCGCCCGGACCGTCGTTGCGTACACCGACTCGCACGTCCGCCCGGCTGCCGACGGGCCCCCTCGCGGTGTCGGCGACCGCGACCAGGTCGCTGGTACTGCGCACGGCGAGCCGGAGGTGCGCCGCGCTCTCACCCGTCGCGTGCGCTCCCACGTCGTCGGCGCCTTCGTCCTGGCCGGCCTGGTCCCCGGGTCCGGGTCCGGGTCCGGGGCCGGGGACGTAGCGGAGCGCGGCTCCCCGGCCGGACTCGTACTGCGAGACCATCTCTTCCGGCGGGACGTAGTCCTCCCCGAGTCCGGCGGCCTCGAAGGTGACGGTCGGGTAGGTGGCGTCGGCGGCGAGCGTGAATACTTCGGGAGCGGCGAGGCGGTAGGCCGCTCCGGGCGGGATGACGACATCGTCGGCGGGCAGCCGGCACCAGGCCGAAGCGGTGCCGCGGTAGGAGCAGTTGCGGTGCTTGTCCGCCGTCCGGATGCCGTCGCGGGTACCGATGAAGAGCGAGACTCCGCGGGCGGGAACGTTCCCCGTGTTGCGCAGGGTCAGTGATACGGCGACCCGTCCGCCCGGTGTCACACTGTTCCGGTCCGCCCGTGCCTCGATGGCCAGCACCGGTTTACCGATGACGACGCGGGTGCTCGCCGTGACGCTCGGTAGGCCCGGCGAGGTCAGCCGGTAACGCAGCACTGCCGAGTCGCCCGCCTCGGCCCCGTCCGCGGGACTCACGCGGAAGGACTGCCCGCTCCCGCCGTGCCACTGATCGACGATCTCGCCACCGCAGCGGAAGGTGGGCAGCCGGACCGGGCAGTTGTCCTGACCCGTTCTCAGGACGGCGACGCCCTTGAGGTCCGTCGCGTCGAAGGCGACCGTGTAATGGCCCGTTCCTCGCTCCCCGAAGTGCTCCTCGATGCCGAACCTCGGCTCGTCCTCGGGATCACGCGAGACGTAGAGGACGGAGGGCACATCGAGCTCGGGACGGGAGGTGTCCGACAAGGCGGAGCAGCCGAGGAGCCCCGCCAGCACGCCGAGGACGAGGACCACCGTCGCACCCGCCGCCTGGAGGGACCGGACCGGGCGCGAGGCACCTTCTCGGCCCGATATTCGCTGAGACTTGGCGGTGACGCGCTTCGACGTGTACACGGCGGAAACTCTGCCATGGCGTCGAAGTGACGGGACACTTGACGTCGAACACTGCCGCTGCCGCTGCCGCCGCAGCTGCCGTTCGTGCCCGGTCGGACGGCGGGCTCAGGGCAGGGGCAGGCCCTGGACCGATGCCGCCAGCTGCCCGACCGCCGTCACGAGCGGCCCCACCGGCTGGACGAACTCGGTGATGCGGCCCAGGGCGCGGCGCAGGACCGTCGGCTGTGGTTCGGCCTCGTCCAGTTCCTCCCGCAGCCGGCCCAGTTCCCTGCCGACGGCGTCGGGGTCGGCGAGCGCCGCCCGGTGTTCTTCCAGCAACCGCTCGACCTGCGCGAGGAGTTCGGCTGTACGCGCGGCCTGCCCGGCGTCCTGCGGCGGGAAGGAGACCGCACCGGAGAACGCGCGGGCGTTCTGCCCCACGGCCTGGTTGCCCACGTAGTGGGTGCCGCCGTTGATGACGAGCCCGTTGTTGACGGGTGGTTGTGGTTCGTGCCGACTCCGGTCGTCGCTGCTCACGGGGTCTCCTGACGGGCGGGGGCGGCCGATCCGGCCTGCTGGGGAAAGTTCTGGGTGGCGTTCGCTCCCGCGCCGATCGCCTGGTTGCCGATGATGCTCGTTCCGCCCTGCTGGATGAGGCCCTGGTTCAGGATGGTCTGCTGCTGGGCGCGGAAGTCGGTGGTGTCGTAGCCGTGGGAGTCGAGGAACCCGCGCACGATCGCCAGGGTGTGGCGCTCGACCAGGTACGTGATCCGCCGGCCGTCCATGAGCTGGAAGTAGTTGTGGTACTCGGGGCTCAGCGCCAGTTCCCGGATGCTGGTCCGGGCGCCGAAGTCGTACAGCGGGTCCTGTCGTACGGCGGTGAGCTCGTCGGCCATCCGCCGGGAGTGACGGGACTCGAAGCGGGCGTGGCGCAGCGCGCGGAGGGGAGCGGCGACGAAGGCGGGGCCGGTGCGGGCGACGGAACCCAGCATCAGCGCGCGCTCCGCGGCGGAGGTGATGGTCCCCTCCAGGCGGTCCACTACATGGTAGGCGGCTCTGACCGGGCCGAGCATGTGGTGGTCGATGTGCAGGTGAAGCGTCCGGCCCACGGTGGCGACGTGCAGGAACGTGGCCGGCACCACGTCACCGCCCCACAGCTGCGCGTGGATCGCCAGGCAGTGGCGGACGCTGCCGGCCGGATGACGCATGATGTCCCGGACCGCCGTGTCCGGGAGGACGGCGACCGGGGCCAGGACATCGGGGGCGAAGAAGCGCGCGTCGTCGCCGCGCAGGGCGGTGCCGTCGGCGAGGACCCGGTCCTCGATCACCAGACTCGCGGGCAGGTTCCCGTCCTGCGCCCCGTAGCCGCCACTGCCGCCGTTGACGCCGACGCCCTTGGCGCTGTCGCTGTCGGCGCCACCGCCGTTGGCGCCACCGCCGTTGGCGCCGACGCCCGTGACGCCGACCTCGTTGCCGCCGCCGGTGAGCGCGCCGAGCTGTTGCCGGAGGTGGTCGACGAGCTGCTCGACCGTGAAGGACCGGGGACCGGCAGGGCGTGCCCGCAGGCCCGTCGGGTCGTCGGCCGGGAGCAGCGGCACCGCGAGGGACCACTGCGCGCTCGTCTCCGACCAGCCGACGAACGGACTGAACCCGCTGTAGACGATGGCCCTGCTCTGCGCGGCCCGTTCGACGGCGGCCAGCCGGTCGGCCACCCACTGCGGCCGTCCCTCCGTGCCGCCGCGCGGCGTCCGGTACTTCTTCCTGGTCAGGGTGGCCCGCAACAGCCGGTCCACCTCACGGTCGTGACGGAGAACCGTCAGGTACGCGCACGCCGCGCCGCCGAGGGCAGCGAGCACGGCCGGCACCCCGGCCAGGTAAGAGCCCAGCAGCCAGCTCGCGAATCCGTCCACCGGCAGACCGGAGAACACCACCCCGAAGCAGACGACGAGGAGAACGCCCACAGCGGCCGAGACACCCAGCCGCACCAGCGCCCCGCCACCGGGGAGGCGTCGGCCACGGACGGCGAAACTGGTCCGGTCGCCTGCCCGCCGCAGCACTCCGAGGAACGTCATGACGGCGGCGAGCCACAGGGGCGCGAGCAGCGCGACGGCCATGAACACCGCCGTCAGCCGCGCATCGCGCCGGAACCGCAGATCCCGCGCCGTCAGGCAGTGCCGTATGACCGCCGCCGGGTCGACCCCGGGGGAGGAGGCCACGGCGGCCGTCTCGTCGGCCAGGACGTCCTCCACCACACGGTCGGCGAAGTGCTCGTCCACGTAGGCCGCCGCGCACAGGTACCGGGTGACGTCCCCCGGGACTCTGCCCACCGGCATGGCGACGGGTGCGGTCGCGGTCGTCATGGATGTCCCCCTTGTCGCGTGATGCGTCGCGTGGCGCGTCGCGTGGTGCGGCCGCCGCCGTGCGCGCCCGGCCACCGGTGTCGCGCCCGGCCGTCCGGCGGACAGCACGGCCAGCAGCAGACCGAGCACCGAGCCGAAGAGCAGGGCACCGCGCCCCAGATTGATCGCGAGCGTGCGGGCCGGCCCGAGTTCCGCGTCCTCGACGAGGGCCATGAACAGGCCCAGCTCCACCAGGCTCGCCAGCCCGGCGGAGACCACGCCCGCCACGAAACAGACCCGCCGGCGCCGGCCGCCGGGGCGCGCCGTCAGACGGAAGGCGGCGAGCACGAGCAGCACCAGCAGCACGAGGACGCTCAGGTTGTTGGCGATCAGACCGGCCGTGCCGGCGTACCGCTCGGCGGACACGTCCCAGCCCGGGGAGAAGCCCGCCTCCACCGCCCAGCGCAGCGGATCGTTGTCCGACTGCTCGACGTAGAACTTCCGCACGTAGAAGTCCAGCAGCGGCCGCTGCGCCCAGGGGCTGCCGGCCGCGACGACGATCAGGACCAGCAGCGCGAGACGCACCCGTACGGCAGGCGAGGAACGCCCGGTCGTCGACATCTGGGGTACTCCCCCTCCCCGTTGCCCGAGAGCAGTGGCCGCACTCTAGGGCATTCCCCCGCCACTCCGGCCCCGAACGGCGGACTTGGCCACGAGACAGCCGCGAAGTACGCGGAAGTACGCGTCGGACGCGCCCTACCGGTGCCGGCCGGCGACCAGCACCGCCACGCCTCGGGTTGCGAGCGGCGAATCACTGTTGGGGGAGTGGATTGCTCGTCAGCCACCGTCGGATGCGCGATGCGTCCTCACGGCGGCCCAACTGGTCGAGTAGCCTCGCTTGCAGCCCGAGCGCCGTGTGCAGGGGCGGAAGCGCCAGGGGCGTCGTGGTCGCTTCGGCCCTGTAGAGATCCACCGCTTCGCCCGCTGCCCGCAGCGCGGCGGAAGGCTCGCCCGAGTTGGTGCGGATGACGGCCAGCAGGGCCAGCGCGTCCGCCAGTGGTTGCCTGTGCAGAGGGCCGTCGAGCTGGATCAGGCGGCGGAGAACACTGATCGCTTCCTCAACGGCGACACGCGCTCGTGCTCGCAACTGCAACGCTGAGGCCAGAAGGGCCAGACCGAACAGCGAGGAGGCCAGGTGGGGTTCGTGAGCGACGAAATCCTCGCTGACCGCGCGGCGATTCAGCTGTACTGTCGCCTCGGCCAGGTGCAGGGCTTCAGCGTGTCGTCCCACCGCAGCCAATCGCGTCCTGAGAATGAGCAGAGCGGTGGTCAAGGGGCCTTGGTGCCGGCCTGTATCGCCCTGAGCCAGCTCGGTGAGGATGGTGACCGCCTCCTCCGAGGCGGCCAGAGCGTCGTCCTCCCGAGCCGCTTCGGACAGACGGATACTGAGGTTGGTAAGTGAAGCGGCCAGCTCGGGTTCGTACGGAGCCGGGTCGCTTCGAGCGAGACGACGCCGAATGTCCACGGCTTCGGCGGCAGGGGCGAGGGCCTGTGTGTGCTGGTCCGATTCCGCCAATCGTGTGCTCAGGGTGATCAAGGTGGTCGCGAGTCCTGCCTCGTGGGCGTCCGGGTTGATTCGCGCCAGTCGGCGGTAGCGTCCCTCTCCCTCCTGGGCTGAGAAGAGCGCTTCCGCTCGTCGGCCCAGCGCTGCCAGATGGGAGCTGAGACTGCACAGTGAGAAGGCGAGAGCGTGTTCGTGGGCGGTGGGGTTGTCCCGGGTCAGACGACGTCGGATCGCCACGGCTTCCTCATCGGCGGCCAGTGCCTCGACCCACTGTTTCGAACTGCCCAGAAAACTTCCCATGTTGCTGAGGGAAGTGGCCAGGGAGGGGTCGTGGGAGTGGGCTCCGTCCTTGCCTGCACGACGCAGGATGGTCACGGCCTGCCGTTCGTACTCCAGGGCCTGTCCCGTACGGCCTTGCCGTGCCAGTGTCATGCCCGCGATGGACAGTACCCCGGCCAGGGGCACCTGGTGGAGGTCCGCGTCCTGTTCGGCGAGACGCCGATAGACGCGCACCGAGCTTTCGGCAGCGCGGGTGGCCTCCGCATACCGTCCCGCGACCGTCAGCCAGACAGCCAGAGCGCCCAGTGAATTGGCGTGGACGAGATCGAATTCGTCGGGAGCCTTTGTCGCGCGTTCCTCATCTGCCCTTACCACTTGTTCGGCCAGACGCAGGGCCAGCGGACCGATGACGCGTGACCGGACGAGGAGTGCCGTCAGCGCCGTCCGAGCCGCCTCAGAGGTGACACCGGCGTCGCTGACGGCGGTGTGCACCGCCACGATCACCGCCTTGCCGTCCGCGGAACGACCGGCGTTTGAATGAGCGATGGCCGAGCGTGCCAGGACGGTGATGACCTGCGCCTGCTGGGCTGGAGCAGCGGCGGTCAGCAGGCCGGTCATGTTGACCGCACCTGACAGAAGGAGGCGCGAAGCGTGGTACTCCGCGATCGGGTCGGGCTGAAGTGAGCCCCAGAAGCGATCGGGCCCAGCTGGGTACAACGAGGTGAGCCAGGCGGCCGTCCGCGGTGCGATGCCGTCGGGCAAGCCGGGGATCGTGGCGACGACCCGGACGGCGTCCTCCTGAGCCGCTGCTCCGCACAGGACGGCGACAGCGACGGCTGCGGCCAGCAGCGGGGTGGGCAGCTCAAGCCTGAAGGACGGGGCGTGTGCGCTGTCCTGCCATAACCGCTCCTCGTGCTGGAGGAGGATGTCCTCGGCGGGCATGTCGAGGTTCCGGGCGGCGGGTGCCGGCCCGTTCTCCAGCAGCAGGACCAACGCCGTCAGTTGCAGGGCGAGGACGGTGTCGAAGCGAGGGAGGCTCAGGTCGTACGGGCATTCAAGGGTCCCGGCAAGGCTCCCCCAGTCGAACGGAGGGATGTTCGGGATGTGAGGCAGCAGCCGGGCGAAGTCCTTCACAGCGCGGCCGAAGGCGTCCGAGCGGTCCTGCTTCGGCAGCCCGCGAGGAAGGAGCGGAGCCAGTGGTGCCAGGCGGGCGGTGGTGAGCAGCATGCGCACCGCCGCGGTGGCTCCCAGCGCGTCGGTGCGCCACGGTCCGTCGGACCGGGCGATGAGCAGAACCCTCACACGGTGCCGGGACCGCTGGAGATGGCTGAGAAGCCGACGCAGCAGCCGCGGACGGGTTTCGGCGTAGTCGACGACGATGAGGAGGGGCAGAGCGGTATCCAGGGGGGAGAAAGCCGGTGGTGCGTCGAGGTCGGTGAAGTCGGAACGCAGATGCCCCGTGACCCAGCCTTCTTGACCGAGCGTATCGGCCAGGCGGCGGGCCAGACGGCTCTTGCCCTGCCCGCCGGGCCCGGTCAGAACCGCCACCGTCGGCGCCGACGGGCCGCCGCGGCACCAGTCGCTCAACTCGGTGAGTTCGTCGCCGCGCCCCTCGAAGGTGACGGCCTCCGCGTCGGCGCGCAGGAGGGCGGCGGGGGAGTAGAGAAGACGCAGGGGCGAGGCCGGAGTGAACAGGGCGGCGGTTTCCACGGGTTCCAGGACCGGCTTCCAGCCGGTGTGCCGGCTGACCAGCGCGGTGAAGCCGTTGTCGGCCACGAGCAAGGCGGCAGGCGTCGCGGTCAGGCGCGAGCCACCATCGGCCTGCCGGTCCTGCCGGATCACCCCGCAGAGCACATCCCCGTCTTCGGCGCCGGCGCCCAGTACGGCGGCTCCTGACATGCCGGCCCAGCGACTGGACTTCACGGAGGGCGGAGGCGTCAGCACGGGATGGACAGTGGAGAATTCGTAGCGGCGGGCCAGCCGGCCCGTGCCCGGAACGATGTGACCCGGAAGCTGCTCGTCCAGCCGAAGACCGCTGGCGGAGTCCTTCTGCATCCGTGGGAAACCGGCCGCGGTGACCGGATGAGGGCGGCTGCCGATGAGGTGGCCGAAACGCTGGGAGGGGCGAGTGTGCAGATCGGTCAGCGATTCGGGGACCCGCCACCTGTGCCCGTCGCCGGCATCTGTGTCGTCGATCTCCAGGAGCGCGGCATCCACCAAGTCGTCGGTACGCAGCCACCCCACGGTGGCCAGGGCCTCAGACGCATCATTCGTGTCGCTGCTGCCGGGGCGGCAGACGCTCACTGACCCGGGCGGACCAGCGACAGTGTGGCCCGCGGTCAACACCAGACGAGGCGCTATCAGATAGCCCGAAGAGAACGACGGCCGGGCTGCTGACCCAGCCCTGGCCACCCTGACCTGCACCAGACGTTCGAACTCCATAGAGGTCCCCCACTCGACGACGCCCGAGTTGTACGAGTCTTGTTCACTCCTCGTCACTTACGTCGACATCGCCACCGTCGAAACGGTGGGGCATCAACTGGACCGAGATCGTGTGCGTGGCCGTCGCCGCCCTTTCCCTTTTACCGCCCAGCGAAACGACATGAAAGCTGAGAGCACCGTCCGCGCCCCGGCTACGTGTCAGTTCCAAGCCCAGTTCCAGCGTCACCTCACCCAGAGTGAACAGCACGCCTCGATCTGCCCCGTCCGAGGATGCCTCCGGACGTGCGATACGCCGCTGTGCCTCGGCCACTTGAGCCCGCAGCAGCGTGATCGCGTCGGCGAGTTCCAGTCCTACGACATCGGTACCGGTCTTGCCTTCCACCGAGAAGCCCTCCCTGGCGGCGACTCAGCCGCCTGCTGTTGTACGCGCTCGACAGCATTCCTCGTATCTACCTATTAAATTGCATTTCAACAGCCCTGTCCGCGGAATGCCGTCGACCGGATTCACGAGGACACGAGCATGGACGGCTACGAGCAGGACGGACGGCAATGGCGGAGACTTCCGCGAGCTGCCCCACGCCTCCGAACTCCGGACCGAGACCTGTTTCGTGTACCTCTCAGCGCTTCGGCCGGTGGGGCGTTTCGTCAGGACGTGTGGTTTACCGCTGCTGGTCTTCGTGCCGTTGAGGACGTGGGCAGCGTTCCGGAAAGACCGCGACTGTCACGCGGAACCGAGACGAGTTCGGCCCCCGTGTCCACGCCGAGGCGGTCCGGGAGGGAGCGTCGCCATGGATGCCGCGGAGGGATACCGGACGGACAGTCTCAGCCGTCCGCCACAGCTCGACACCGGGGATGGGGCCGGGTCCGGACCGGACGGTACGCGGATGACCGCCGCCTGTTCCTCGCCCCTGGGCGATCCGACCCGCTGACCGACGATCCGGCCCTGGTGACCAGGGAGTGAGGAGCACCGATGGCTCAGGCCGAACCGACGCCGCCCGTCCTGCAGGACGATGCCGACTACCACCGGGCTTGGGCCGACAGCCGGCCCACCCTGAGCTGTGCCCTGTGGCAGGGCGCCGCCGACCTGGAGGACGCCCAGGGACGCAAGCTCGAACGGATCGCTGAACTGGCCGGAGTGCGCCCCGGCATGGACGTCCTGGACGTGGGGTGCGGTTTCGGAGCCATGCTCGATCACCTCGTCCAGCGCAGCGGGGCACGTTCCGCCCACGGCATCGACCCCGGCGAACATCAGTGTCGGGAGGTTCGACGGCGCGCGACGCCTGGGGTCACGGTCGACCGCGTGCCGTACGCGGCGTTCCGGCCGACTCGCCGGTACGACGCGGTGGTCAGTATCAGCACGCTCGAATACGTCACCGGCGCGTGGTCGCCGGAGCAGCACGAAGAAGTGGCCGCGCTGCGGGACTTCTTCCTGCGGGCACACGAGTGGACCAAGCCCGCCGCGGGGCTCGGCCTCGAAGTCATCGTCACCGGCCCGAAGGGACTGGACGCCGCGGCGCACGAGGAGGGAAAGAACCTGCTGGAGGAGGCAGCACAGCCCCCCGGCAAGCCTCCCGCTCTGCCGAACATCCTCACTGCCGCGCAGGGCCTCTGGGAGTTGCTGTCGGTACGGACCCACCGACAGGACTGGGTACGGACACTGGACGCGTGGCGCTCGCGGGCGACCGACGCGCGCGAGACCATCGGCGCCCGCTGGGGAGCACACGCGCACGACGCGACGATCCGCTACCTCGCACTGGAACGTGAGACGTTCAGCACGGGCCGCCTCTCCGTGGCCCACCTCGCTTTCCGCCGTACCGAGCAGGAGTGAGGCAACACCGCACGTGCGGTACGGAGGACAGCAGCGCCGACGACGTCGCGCCGGCCGTCCGCCCGGGACGGCGGCTTCCGCTTCCCGCAGCCGCTTTCAGGGCTCGTCATCGGCGTCCTGCTGTCACCCGAGGTAAGAGCGCAGCCGTTCAGCCGTGCCGCCGGAGATATTCAGGAGCGGGGAGGCCGTGGCCGGGCTAGCATCCGCAGTCGCCCTTCTTCCGGCCGCCACCGAGGGAATCCGCCCATGCCGCTTCGGCAGACCGTTTCCATCACGGAGTTTCCCGTTTCCGGCCGTGAGGCCGGGCCCTACGGAGTCGCTGCCGGACCGGACGGCGCATTGTGGTTCACCATCAGTTCCTCCGTTGGGTATCCCCGGCTTCAGCCGGGGCGGGATAACGGAACGGCGCGGAGCGGCGTTGTTCGGTGACGTCATGACAGAGGACGGCGCTGCCCCTCGATGTACTGACGGATGATCGACAGTGGCGCTCCGCCGCAGGACGCCGCGATATACGAGCGGGACCAGAAGACCGAACCCATCCCCGTCCGGTTGACGCGCCCGGTGTACTCGGCGCGCAGGTAGCGGGAGCTGACGCCCTTGAGGGAGTTGACCAGCTTCGACAGTGCGAGCTTGGACGGGTAGTGCACGAG
>NZ_JAVRHI010000057.1:0-42808 GCF_034105845.1 Streptomyces sp. CRN 30
CTCAGGCTTTCCTCCGGGCGCTTCCCTTCGGTCCTGCTTGTCTTGCTGTCTTGCGTTTCCGACTCTATCAGATCTTTCCGATCCGATTTCCTCGGTGCTTTCCAGGTTCTCGCTTTCGCGTTTCCCTTTCCGGCGGTTCCGACTCTATCAGATCCTTTCGGGCCTGATTCCCAGTCAGCGGGGTTTGTCTTTGCGGCTGTTGGGCCGTTCCGACGTCTCAAACCTTAGCGGACCCGCTCCCTGTTTCCAAAATCGGAGTTCGGAATTGAAATCGGGCATGCCGAAATCGTTCCCGGGGGAGGTCGTGCTGTGGTGTGAGGTGCCGCTACTGCGGCGGAAGTGCTTCCGCAAAACCGTTACGGCTCTGCGGCAACCCGAAGAACTCTACGGATCGGGCAGGGGGCTGTCAAGCGTCCCCTGTCAAGATCTTTAATCGAGGTCGGTGAGCCGGCCGCCGGCGTCCGGCTGCGCGTGCTCCACCCTGCGCAGCAGGCGGGTGAGCACCTCACCGAGGGCGGTCCGCTCCTCGGGGGAGAGGTCCTGGAGGAGGTCCTCCTCGAAGACCGAGGCGAGGCGCATGGCCTCCAGCCACTTCCCCCGGCCCTCGTCCGTCAGCTCGACGATGACGCGGACCCGGTTGGCCTCGTCCCGCTCCCGGGTGACAAGGCCCTCCGTGACCAGGCGGTCGATGCGGTGGGTCATCGCGGCGGGGGTCAGGCCGAGGCGCTTGGCGAGCTCGCCGGGGCCCAACCGGTACGGGGCGCCGGAGAGCACGAGTGCCTTCAGTACCTCGAAGTCGGTGTTGCTGATGCCCAGGTCGGAGGTCTGACGGCCGTACGCGACGTTCATGCGGCGGTTCAGGCGGGACAGCGCCGACACGATCTTCTCGACCTGCGGGTCGAGGTCCTGGAACTCGCGCTGGTAGGCGGCGATCTGTTCTTCGAGTGTCGGCTCTCCGGCAGCTGAGGTGTCGCCCATGGCCCGCAGTATGGCACGGCGGGGCTTTGCTTTGAAGTCCTTCGCTGTGTACTCTTTAGCTTCGAACTTTACTTTCGAAGTCTTCACTCCTAACTAGTGGAAGAGGTGAACGTGACCAGGGCGATGGGCGCCGCGATGCGCCGGATCCACGTGGGCAACGCACTCAGTGCGTTCGGGCTCGGCTTCACCGTCCCCTACCTGTACGTCTATGTGGCGCAGGTGCGGGGACTGGGTTCCGTGACGGCGGGTCTCGTACTCGCCGTCTTCGCCGTGGCCGCGCTGATCGTGCTGCCGTTCGCCGGGCGGGCCATCGTCCGGCGTGGTCCGCTGCCCGTACTGCTCGCCGCTCTCGTGCTGGCCGCGGTGGGGGCGCTGAGCCTCGGTGTGTCCGGGCAGGCCCCCACCGTGCTGGCGTCCGCGGCGGCGCTGGGGGCCGGGCAGGCCGTGATGCAGCCGGCGCTCGCGACGATGATCGTGGACTGCTCCACCTCGGAGACCCGGTCGCGCGCCTTCGCCCTGCAGTTCTTCCTGCAGAACCTCGGGCTCGGCGTCGGCGGGCTCATCGGCGGGCACCTGGTCGACACCTCCAGCCCCGCCTCCTTCACGCTGCTGTTCGCGATCGAGGCGGCGATGTTCCTGGTGCTGACCGCCGTGCTGGCCACGGTGCGGATGGAGCGGGCGCCGCGCACGGGCGAGGTGCCGGAGGAGCAGTCGACCCGGAACAGCTGGAAGCAGCTGCTGGGCAACCGTGCCATGGTGCAGCTGCTCGTCCTGGGGTTCGTGCTGTTCTTCGCCTGCTACGGCCAGTTCGAGTCGGGGCTGAGCGCGTACGGCGTGGAGGCCGCCGGGATCTCGACGTCCGCGCTCGGCACGGCGCTGGCGGCGAACACACTGATGATCGTGGTCGCGCAGTTCGCCGTGCTGCGGTTCGTGGAGCGGCGGAAGCGGTCGCGGGTCATCGCGTCCGTCGGGCTGATCTGGGCGGTGGCCTGGGCGATCGCCGGGTACGCCGGGCTCGGGCACGGCAGCCAGACGATGGCGACGGCCGCGTTCGTCTCGACGTACGCGCTCTTCGGGCTGGGCGAGTCGCTGCTGTCGCCGACGCTGGTGCCGCTGGTCGCGGATCTCGCGCCGAGCGGCATGGCGGGCCAGTACAACTCCGCGTTCGCCCTGGTGAAGCAGTTGGCGCTGGCCGTGGGGCCGGCGGTGGGCGGGCCGCTCGCGGCGGCGCTGCCCGGCCCGTACATCGTGGTGTTCCTGTTGTTCTCCCTGGGGATGACGGTGCTGGCGGTGCGGCTGGGCCGGCAGCTCACGGAGGTGCAGGACCGGCCGTGGCTGCTGCGCAGCCGGGTGGTCCGGCAGGGCGTGGCGCCCGCCGGCTCCACGACCGCCCCGGCCGAGGCCTAGGACCCGGGAGCGGGGCGTAGGACCCGAGAGCGGGGCCGTAGGACCCGGAACCGGGGCTCAGGGCCGGGGCAGGGCGAACTCGCACCAGACCGCCTTGCCCCCGCCGGGGGTGCGGCGGCTGCCCCAGCCGGAGGCGATGGTCGCGACGATGGCGATGCCCCGGCCGGACTCGTCGGCGGGCTCGGCCCGGCGGCGTCTGGGCAGGTGGTCGTCGCCGTCGGTGACCTCGATGATCAGGCGGCGGTCGGTGCGGCGCAGGCGCAGCCGCATGGGCGGGGTGCCGTGCTGGAGCGAGTTGGCGACGAGTTCGCTGGCGGCCAGGACGCCAAGGTCGTGCAGGTCGACGGGGAACCGCCAGCTGGTCAGCACGCCGGACGCGAAGGCACGCGCGCGTGGGGCGGCCTCGACGCCGCCGAGCAGTTCGAGGGCGGCGTTGCGGAAGAGATCGTTCTCGTGGCCGGTGCGGGCCGGGTGCTGGAGGACGAGGACGGCGACGTCGTCGTCGTGGTCGGCGGTGACGCCGGCCGAGCGGACCAGGCGGTCGCAGATCACCTGCGGGGTGCCGCGGGCGCCGGCCAGGGCGCGGCCGAGGGCGGCGATGCCCTCGTCGAGGTCCTCGTTGCGGCGTTCGACCAGGCCGTCGGTGTAGAGGACGGCGGTGGAGCCCGGGGCGAGCGGGACGGAGCCGGAGGAGTGCACCCAGCCGCCGGTGCCCAGCGGCGGGCCGGTCGGTTCGTCGGCGCGCCGGACGGTGCCCTTCTCGTCGCGGACCAGGATCGGCAGGTGCCCGGCGGAGGCGTACACCAGCCGGCCCTCATTGGGGTCGTGGACGGCGTAGACGCAGGTGGCGATCTGGTTGGCGTCGATCTCGGTGGCGAGGCCGTCGAGGAGCTGGAGGACCTCGTGCGGGGGCAGGTCGAGACGGGCGTAGGCCCTCACCGCCGTACGGAGCTGGCCCATGACGGCGGCGGCGCGGACCCCGCGGCCCATGACGTCGCCGATGACGAGGGCGGTGCGGCCGCCGCCGAGGGTGATCACGTCGTACCAGTCGCCGCCGACGGCGGCCTCGGTGCCGCCGGGGTGGTAGGTCGCGGCGATGCGGAGGTCGTCGGGCTCTTCGAGCTCCTGGGGGAGCAGGGAGCGCTGGAGGGTGACGGCCGTCTCGCGCTGGCGCCGTTCGCTGGCGCGCAGCCGCTCGGCGGCCTCGGCGTGGTCGGTGACGTCGGTGGCGAAGACGAGCACTCCGCCGTCGCCCTCGCGCACGGGGGTGCAGGTGAAGGTGTAGGAGCGGCCGTCGGGGGCCTTGCGGGACTTGAGGGTGCGGGGTCTGCCGCTGCGCTGGACCTGGTCGAGGAGGGGGAAGAGGCCCAGCTCGGCGAGTTCGGGGAGGGCCTCGCGCGCGCGTTCACCCGTAGGGCGTACGCCGAAGGCGGCCGTATAGGCGTCGTTGACGTAGGCGATGCGGTGGTCGGGGCCGTGGACGAGGGCGACGAGGGCCGGGACGCGGTCGAGTACGTCGCGGACGGGGAGGTCGTCCACGGCGGGTACGGGCGGTGCCTCTTCGGTCAGTTGCTCGACGCGGGCGGCGGGCACGGAGCTCTCTCCCCGCCGGTCCGGGGAGACCGTGGTGTCGGTCCGCGCTGCCGCGCGGCGCTGCGTTCCGGGGAGTCGGGCGCTCCAGCGCGTGAAGTTCACGAATCCTTGCCTCGTGTAGTCGTCGGCGGCCGGCACCGGAACCGGCCGGGCCCCCGGGGGCCGTGCGGGGCGAGCGGCGGCCCGCCCTTGGTGGTGTGGACCAGTCTGGCAGGGAGCCGAACGGGCCGACATCCGTCAGACGCCGGGCCGACCGGCGGAGTTCCTGGGTCCGGTCAGGACGACCCCTTCGGGTTGCCCGGGGGTTCTGGGGAAGCATTTCCCCCGGCCGCGAGTTCGAACTCCGCGCGGGGATGTTCCAGTGAGCCCAGCGACACGATCTCTCTTTTGAAGAGCCCCGCGAGGGTCCATTCGGCGAGCACGCGCGCCTTGCGGTTGACGGTGGGGACGCGGCTGAGGTGGTAGGCGCGGTGCAGCAGCCAGGCCGGGTAGCCCTTCAGCCGCCGTCCGTGGACCTGTGCGACGCCTCGGTGGAGGCCGAGCGAGGCGACCGCGCCGGCGTTCTCGCGCGCGTAGGTGTCGAGGGGTTCGCCGCGCAGGGAGTGGGCGATGTTGTCGCCGAGGACGCGGGCCTGGCGCAGGGCGTGCTGCGCGTTGGGGGCGCACAGGGCGCCCGGGGCGTCGGAGGTGGTGTCGGGGACGGCGGCGGCGTCTCCCGCGGCCCACGCGTGCGTGGTGCCCGCCACGGCCAGTTCGGCGGTGCAGACGAGCCGTCCGTGCGCGTCCCGCGGCAGGTCGGTGGCGGCGAGGAGCGGGTGCGGCCGGACGCCGGCCGTCCAGACGACCGTACGGGTGGGGAAGCGGGAGCCGTCGCTCAGTACGGCGACGCGGTCGGCGCAGGATTCGAGGCGGGTGCGCAGGCGTACGTCGATGTTGCGGCGGCGCAGTTCGGTGACCGTGTGGCGGCCCATCTCGGCGCCGACCTCGGGGAGGATGCGGTCGGCCGCCTCCACCAGGATCCATTTCATGTCCTCGGCCGGGACGTTGGGGTAGTAGCGCGTGGCGTAGCGGGCCATGTCCTCCAGTTCGCCGAGCGCCTCCACGCCCGCGTACCCGCCGCCGACGAAGACGAAGGTGAGGGCGGCGTCGCGGAGGGCGGGGTCGCGGGTGGAGGAGGCGATGTCGAGCTGCTCGATGACGTGGTTGCGCAGTCCGATGGCCTCTTCGATGTTCTTGAAGCCGATGCCGTGCTCGGCGAGGCCGGGGACGGGGAGGGTGCGGGAGACGGAGCCGGGCGCGAGGACGAGTTCGTCGTACGGCAGTGAGCGCGGCCCGGTGCCTTTCTCGGCGGTCGCGGAGGTGGTGACGGCGACGGTCCGGTGGGCGTGGTCGACCGATTCCGCCTCGCCCACGAGGACGCGGCACTCGCGCAGTACGCGGCGCAGGGGTACGACGACGTGGCGCGGGGAAATGGAACCGGCGGCCGCCTCGGGGAGGAACGGCTGGTAGGTCATGTACGGGTCGGGTGTGACGACGGTGATCTCGGCCTCGCCGCGCCGCAGTTCGCCTTTGAGCTTCCGTTGCAGGCGCAGGGCCGTGTACATCCCGACGTAGCCGCCGCCGACAACGAGAATGCGCGCACGTTCCTTCACCATCCCATGACGCACCCGGCGCTGGAGTTTGTCCACAGCCCCGGCAATTCGTATGACTGGAGAGCGGTGATGGACGGGGTTGGCCGAATTGTCGATGTAACCGGGAGCAACGCAGGTCAGCGTGGGTGGGCAGGGGGAGAACAAGGGTCCCATCGGGGGCGTTTCGGACCCGTACTCCGATCGGGGGGCGCTCCGTGCGGAACCTGCCCCTTCTGAATTGACTCCCACTCAACTATGTTCGTCTCGACGGAGTGTAGGGGGGATGCTCTTCGGGCTCGCGACGGGCGGCCCGGGAAGCGGGCCCGTACGGACACACTCCGGCTTCCGATGACGGGGAGAGTCTCCGGGGGGAGACGTCATTACCGGGGGATTGTCTATGCATGTTCAGGACTCTCATTGGCCTTCCGCTGTCGCATCAGGCGGCACGATGAGCGCGACGGGTGGCGGACGCGGCGACAGCGCGCGTACGGCACCGCTGCGCGTGGACGCACAGCGCAATCTGGAGCACGTGCTGCGTGCGGCACGTGAGGTGTTCGGCGAGCTGGGGTACGGCGCGCCGATGGAGGACGTGGCCCGCCGCGCGCGGGTCGGCGTCGGCACGGTCTACCGGCGGTTCCCCAGCAAGGACGTGCTGGTGCGCCGGATAGCCGAGGAGGAGACGACCCGGCTCACGGATCAGGCTCGGGCGGCGCTCGGGCAGGAGGACGAGCCGTGGTCGGCGCTCTCCCGTTTCCTGCGGACGTCGGTGGCGTCCGGTGCCGGGCGGCTGCTGCCGCCGCAGGTGCTGCGGGTGGGTGTGGCGGACGAGCACGCCGACGGCGAGCCGCGGGTGCCGCAGCAGCGGATACAGCCGGGCACCGGCGAACTGCGCCTGGTGCCCGAGCAGTCGGTGGACAGTACGGCCGTCCTGGAGGACGGCACGGGTGCGGCGGCGCTGCTGGAGGTCGTCGGCCGGCTCGTGGAGCGCGCGCGTGCTGCCGGTGAGCTGCGGCCGGACGTGTCGGTGTCGGACGTGCTGCTGGTGATAGCCACGGCTGCCCCGTCCCTCCCGGACGCGGCCCAGCAGGCGGCGGCCTCGGCCCGTCTCCTGGACATCCTGCTGGAGGGCCTGCGGTCGCGCCCCGCGTGACGTAGGGACGGAGGGCGGGCGCACACCACGCCCGCCCTCCCACGCGGGGAGTGATCTCTACCCCGTCCACGACGGCCGATCCGGGTTTCCGAGTGATTCCCACGGACGGGTGACGCTCCGCCGCGTCCGTTCCTGCGGATGGGCCACTGTGACACGCTGACCCGATGTTCGGACTGGTCGGGCGGGTGTCGGGGGCGTTCCGCGATGGACGGTGAGAGGCGGGGCGGCCCGCTGGGCGACGGTGCCGCGGAGACGGGCGCCGCACCCCAGGTACCCGGCCAGGGCGGCCCGACGGCCGTGCCCCGGCGAAATGTCCCCGCGCAGCGCCGAGCGCACGGGGACGGCTCCGACGCCGACCTGATCGCCCGGATGCGCGCGGGCGACGACACGGCCTACGAGGACCTGTTCCGCCGCCACGCGGACGCGGTGCGCCGCTATGCCCGCACCTGCTGCCGGGACGCCCACACCGCGGACGACCTGACCGCCGAGGTCTTCGCCGGCATGCTCCAGGCGGTCCGGGGCGGTTCGGGCCCCGACCACGCCGTACGCGCGTACCTGCTCACCAGCGTCCGGCGGGTCGCCGCCGGGTGGTCCCGCTCGGCGCGGCGCGAGCATTTGGTCGACGACTTCGCGGTGTTCGCCGCGCAGTCGGCCCGTCCGGCGCCGGGCGCGGACGACGACACGCTGGAGCTCGGCGCGGACGTACGGGCGATGCACGAGGCCGAGCAGTCGATGGCCATGCGGGCGTTCCGTTCGCTGCCCGAGCGGTGGCAGGCGGTGCTGTGGCACACCGAGGTCGAGGAGGAGTCGCCGAGCCAGGTCGCCACGTTGTTCGGGCTGGACGCCAACGGCACGCGCGTGCTGGCGAGCCGGGCGCGGGAGGGGCTGAAGCAGGCGTACCTCCAGGCGCACGTCAGTGAGGCGCTGGCGGGCGACGAGGAGTGCGCGCGGTACGCCGACCAGTTGGGCACGTACGCGCGCGGCCGGTTGCGCACCCGGGCCGAGCGCGGGCTGCGGGCACACCTGGAGGAGTGCGCCAGGTGCCGGCTGGCGGCCCTGCAGATCCAGGAGGTCGCCGGGGGCATCCCGGCGGTCGTGCCGGTGGCGGTCATCGGCTGGTTCGGCGCGGCGGGTTACGCCAAGGCGGCCGGGATCATCGGCGGAGCCTCGGCGGCCGGCGCCGCCGGGGCGGCGGCGAGCGGTTCCTCCACGGGAGCGGGCGCCGCGTCGGAGGGCCTGGGCACGCCGGTGAAGGCAGGCATCGCGGCGGGGGTGGCGGCGGCGGGCATCGCGGCGGTCGTACTGGCACTGGCGGGCGGCAAGGCACCGGAGGCCGGCAAGCCGGAAGCCGCCCCCACGGGATCGTCGGCGGTGGCGCAGCCGACGCCCGCGCCGTCGACGCCGGCCTCGTCGCGCCCGGCACCCGAACCCACACCGACACCGACACCGACACCGACACCGACACCTGCGAAGCCGACGCCCCCGTCCGATCGCCCGACGCGTACCCCCTCCCCCACCCCGCCCCCGCCGCCGAGCCGGACACCGACACCACCGCCCGCCACACCACCGCCCACCACACCACCGCCCGCCACACCGCCCCCCGCCCCGACCGTCTACCGGTGGAGCGAGCTGGCGTACGACGTCGCAGGTGACGGGAGCGAGCCGGAGATGCGGATCGGGGAGAGCAGTTGGGCGTGGCAGCGGGGCGGGACGAAGATCGCCGGGCGGTCGTACGCGCACGGGGTCACCGTCCACGGACGGTCCTCCGTCACGATCGACCTGAACCGCAGCTGTACGGCGTACGACGCGGTGGTCGGGGTCGACGACCTCACCATGAAGCTGGGAAAGGTACGGTTCTCCGTCCACGCGGACGGGGCTCGGCTCTGGAAGTCCCCGCCGCTACAGGGCGGGGACGCCCCGGTACCCGTCCATGTGGACATCACCGGGCGCGACACCGTCCGGCTGGTCGTCGACCCGGTGGGCCCCTTCGACGCGGTCGCGCTGGCGGACTGGGCGGAGTCGAGGTTCACCTGCTCGTAGCAGGTCTCGTCGCGCACCCCACCCCACCCGCACACGCGCCGCAGGCACGGGACCCGCTCACCCCCCGGAAGCCACCGCCCCCAGCTCCCCCCGCCGGCGCACGATCCCGCCGGGCACCGCCCGCGCCCGCGCGGGTGTGCCCGTCCAGCACGTCCCCCGACGGGCCAGCAGCCGCCCCAGCCACAGTTCCAGGGAGACGAGGTCCGCCAGGCCGTCCAGCGGCAGGGACTCGCCCGCCGCGGCCGCCCGTACCGCCTTCCGCACGACCCGCGCCTCCACCAGCCCGGCCTCCGCCAGCAACGGCCGGTCGAAGACCTCCATCAGCGAGTCCGCGGCCCCCCGCAGCCCCGCCCGAGCAGTCGCCGCCGCGACCCCCTGCGTCGGCGTGCCCCAGCCCCCCGGCACCTCCCGCACCCCGGCCTCCTCCAGCACGGTCCGCAGGATCGCCGCCCGCGCCCCCGGCCGCACGCGCAGCGCCTCCGGCAGCGCCCGGCACGCCCGTACGACCTGGTTGTCGAGGAACGGCGTGTGCAGCCGCTGCGAGCGGATCTCCGCGACCTGTTCAAGCACCCGCACCTCCGCCGCCTGCCGAGCCAGCGTCGCCCGCGCCCGGAAGTCCCCGGGCCGCTGCCCGGGACCGACCCCGGACCGCTGCGTCGCCGCCATCAGGCGAACCGATACTTCTGCGAGCGCCTCCCCGGTCAGCCACCGCGCGGCGGGCCCGGGTCTCCCCCAGCTCAGCGCCGCCAGCGAGGCCCCCACCGCCCCGTCGTCCTCCCAGGACTCCTCCGGCGCCCGCCCCCGCAGGCCGCGCAGCTGCTCCGCGAGCCCCTCAAGGCCCGCGCGGTACGGCGTACGGGACAGCCGCCGCGCGGCGGCGTACACCCGCGCGGGCACCATCACCGACCCGTCCGCCCTGGCCAGCGCGGCCACCGGCCGGACGAGGTGCCGCCGCCGCCGGTCCACCAGCAGGTCGGCCAGCCGGGCCGGATGCGCGTCGAGGACCTGCCGCGCCCCGTACCCGGTGAAGTGGTCCGCGCTGCCGGCCGACAGCCGCGCCCGGTGCCGCGCCGCCGAGACGAGCACCGCGCCGGGTTCGTCGGTCAGCGGCCCGTCCAGTTCGGCGTAGGGCAGTGACTCCTCGCGGCCGGCGACGACGACGTGGTGCAGCCGCGGGTTGGCGGCGACGGCCCCGGCCCGCTCCAGTTCGGCCTCGCGCCCGCCGACGGCGAGGTCGTTGAAGGTGACGGCGAGCAGCCGCTCGCCGGCTCCCGTGCCGTGACCGAGCACGGTCCCCGGCATCCCGGGCAGCCCGGCGGCGAGCAGCGCGAGCGTCGCGGAGGCCGGCCCGCCGGAGAGGTCCGCGCCGATCCCGGGCACGGGCCTCCCGCGCGCGGCGCGCCGCGCGGCCGGTCCCATGCCGGGTACGGGCCCGGGGTCTATGCCGTCGCCGGGCACGTGCCGCGGCGCGGCGAGCCGGGTGCGTACGGCCTCGACGAGCGCGTCCCGTACGCCGTCCACCGCGCTGTCGGGGTCGGCGGGCGGCGCGGCGACGGCGAGCGAGGCGACGGGCTCGTACCCGGCGATCTCGCGTGCCCCGGCGCGCAGGATCAGCGCGTGCCCCGGCGGCACCCGCTTCACCCCGTCGTACGGGGTGGAGTCGTCCAGCGCGGCCGGCACGTCGGGGGCGGCGAGCAGCGCGGCGAGGTAGGGGAAGTCGAGGTTGGCCTCGACGAGGTCGGCCAGCGGCAGCGCGGCGGTGGCGTAGGCGGTGCCGGCGGCCCAGGGGGTGTGGAAGACGGGGCGCGCCCCCGCGAGGTCGCCGCAGACGGTGATCCGGCGGCCGACCTGGACGACGGCGGTGTAACTGCCGGGCCAGGCGGTCAGATGGCGCAGCGCGCCCCCGCGCGCTGCGAACAACGCGACCCTCAACTGCTCGTCGGACGCGCCGCACAGCCCGAGGACGGCGATCCGGGTCTCGGCGTCGGCGCTGACGACGCGCACCTCGTCGGGGCGCCAGTCGCCGACCGCCCAGAGCGGATCGGGGTCGCCCCACAGGAGATGGGAGCCCACCGGGTGCACGGTCTCGCCGTCGTACCCGGTGGCTCCGGCGGTCGCCCCGCCTCCGAGGGCACCCGCGTTCCCCGCGGCGGCGCTGCTCCACCCCACCAACCACCGCATCGACGCCTCCACAGCCTGTGGACAACCAGTGCAAGGTATGAACTGGTCCCCATGCTGCCATGAAGGGAGCGCGCCGGAGGGGCGGCGGAGCCGCTTGTGCTCCTGTTCATGCGCCCCCGCCGAGCTGCGCGCGAGGTTCCCGGCGCCTGCCGCCCGGACGACGGGCGGCTGCCCCGGTCGACCGGCGTCCGCCGCGCGGACGGGCGGCGTCCGCCTCGTCCCGGTGGATCTCCGATGCGACTGCGACGCTCCCGCGACGCGAATGCGCCCCCGCTTCACGCCCCAACAACACCTGATGCGCCCTCAAGTGCCGTGGTGAGAGGGGTAGTACGCGAATACGACCGGGAACTGTTTTCGGCCAAATCGCAAACCTGCCGTCGCGTTCGAACACGCTCCGTACAGGGCCCGCGCACCACCCGATCGCGTACGGTCCGGGAGGCGGGGCACGCCCCCCGGACCGGTCCGCCGCCCGCGGGGATATGAGGCGGCGGTGTCCCCCAGCCCGCTGGATCCAGTACAGCGGGCCGACCCACGCAAGACTCATGGAACCGCTCCCGAGGTGGCCGGAGAAGAGCGCACGGACGGGCGCACGGCCACACATCGGGAGCACACGGCAACAGTCCGTACAGACTCCGCACTTCAGTACGGACCACAATCCCGCCATCCGGAACAATGCCTCTTAACGCTTGGGATGCGGCGAACTACGCTGGGTTTACGAATGCCGCGTGGTTATGCCAGCGCGGCAGCCGTCTGTGTCGAGGGGTGGCGCATGTCCAGGGAGCAACGCGGGCCGAACGAAAAGCTCGGCGCGGTTCTCGCCCTCGCGGGAATCAGCAACGCAGGACTCGCGCGACGCGTCAACGACCTCGGCGCGCAACGCGGGTTGACTCTTCGCTACGACAAGACGTCGGTGGCGCGCTGGGTGTCCAAGGGCATGGTGCCGCAGGGCGCCGCGCCGCACCTCATCGCCGCCGCCATCGGCCAGAAGCTGGGCCGCCCGGTGCCGCTCCACGAGATCGGCCTGGCGGACGCGGACCCCGCACCGGAGGTGGGTCTCGCCTTCCCGCGCGACGTCGGCCAGGCGGTCAGGACGGCGACCGAGCTGTACCGGCTGGACCTCGCCGGCCGCCGGGCCGGCTCGGGCGGCATCTGGCAGTCGCTCGCCGGTTCGTTCGCAGTCAGCGCATACGCAACGCCCGCCTCGCGCTGGCTGATAACCCCGGCGGACAGTTCCGTGGCACGTGACGCGAGCCCCGCCGAAGGTACCGGCGCGCCGCTCAAAGTCGGCCACAGCGACGTGCGGAAGCTGCGGGAGGCCGCGGAGGACGCCCGCCGCTGGGACTCCAAGTACGGCGGCGGCGACTGGCGTTCCTCCATGGTCCCGGAGTGTCTGCGCGTCGAGGCCGCTCCCCTCCTCCTCGGCTCGTACTCCGACGAGGTGGGCCGCGCCCTGTTCGGCGCCTCGGCCGAACTGACCCGGCTGGCCGGGTGGATGGCGTTCGACACGGGCCAGCAGGAGGCCGCGCAGCGCTACTACATCCAGGCCCTGCGCCTGGCCCGCGCGGCGGCCGACGTCCCCCTCGGCGGCTATGTCCTGGCATCGATGTCGCTCCAGGCCACCTACCGCGGCTTCGGCGACGAGGGCGTGGACCTCGCGCAGGCGGCCCTGGAGCGCAACCGCGGCCTGGCGACGGCCCGCACCATGAGCTTCTTCCGGCTGGTGGAGGCGAGGGCGCACGCGCGCGCGAGTGACGCCCACGCGGCCGGCGGCGCGCTGAAGGCGGCCGAGAGCTGGCTGGAGCGCGCCCGCCCCGGCGACAACGACCCGAACTGGCTCGGCTTCTACTCCTACGACCGCTTCGCCGCCGACGCCGCCGAGTGCTACCGGGATCTGAAGGCGCCCCGCCAGGTCCGCCGCTTCACCGAGCAGGCGCTCTCCAAACCCACGGAGGAGTTCGTCCGCAGCCACGGCCTGCGCCTGGTGGTCTCGGCCGTCGCGGAGCTGGAGTCGGGCAACCTGGACGCCGCCTGCGAGCAGGGCGTGCGCGCGGTCGAGGTCGCCGGACGGATCTCCTCCGCCCGCACCACGGAGTACGTCAAGGACCTCCTGCACCGGCTGGAGCCCTACGGCGACGAACCGCGCGTGGCCGAGCTGCGCGAGCGCGCCCGCCCCCTGCTGATGGCTCCCGCCTGACGGCACTGATGGCTCCCGCCTGACGGCACGGGCGACGCACGGGTTCCGTTTCCCGGGTTTGAGGGCGTTGTCAGTGGCGCAAGGCACTATCGGACCCGGGAGGTGGAGCAGGTGCGGCCAGGAGGATCGTTCGCGTACGACTGCGACGTGCTGGTGATCGGCGGCGGGATCGTCGGCCTGTCGACGGCGTACGCCATCACGCGCGCCGCGCCCGGCACCCGGGTCACCGTGCTGGAGAAGGAACCGGGCCCGGCCCGCCACCAGACCGGACGCAACAGCGGCGTGATCCACAGCGGCGTCTACTACCGTCCGGGCTCGCTGAAGGCGCGGTTCGCGGTGCGCGGCGCCGCCGAGATGGTGAAGTTCTGCGCGGAGTACGGCATCGCGCACGCCGTCACCGGCAAGCTGATCGTCGCCACGGACCGCGCGGAGCTGCCCCGCCTGCACGCCCTCGTCCAGCGCGGCCGGGAGAACGGCATACCGGTCCGGGAGCTGGGCGCGGCCCAGATCGCCGAGTACGAGCCGCAGGTCAAGGGCGCGGCCGCGATACACGTCGCCACCACCGGCGTCTGCGACTACGTGGCCGTCGCCCGGCAGCTCGCCGAGGCCTCAGGGGCGGAGATCCGCTACGGCGCGCAGGTGCTGCGCGTCGACCGCCGCCCGGAGCTCGGCGTCGCGGTCCGTACCCGCTCCGGAGACGTCGTCCGCGGCAGGGTCCTGGTCAACTGCGCGGGGCTGCACTGCGACGCGGTCGCCCGGCTCACCGGCGACGACCCGGGGATGCGGATCGTGCCGTTCCGCGGCGAGTACTACGAGCTGGCCCGCCCGGAGCTGGTGCGCGGGCTGGTCTACCCCGTGCCCGACCCGGCGTTCCCGTTCCTCGGCGTGCACCTCACGCGCGGCGTCGACGGCAGCGTCCACATCGGCCCGAACGCGGTGCCGGCCCTGGCCCGCGAGGGGTACGGCCGGCTGACGGTACGCCCGCGTGAGCTGGGTTCGACCCTCGCCTGGCCCGGCTCCTGGCACCTGGCCCGCCGGCACTGGCGGTACGGCGCGGGCGAGCTGCGCCGGTCGCTGTCCGGAGCGGCGTTCGCGGCGGCGGTGCGCAGGCTGCTGCCCGCGGTGACGGAGGACGACCTGGTGCCGGCGCGGGCCGGGGTGCGGGCGCAGGCCGTACTGGCGGACGGGACCCTGGTGGACGACTTCCTGATCCGGGAGACGCCCCGCGCGGTGCACGTGCTGAACGCGCCGTCGCCGGCGGCCACCGCGTCCCTCCCCATCGGCCGCGAGGTGGCCCACCGCGCCCTGACAGCGCTGGGCGACGCCCCGTAAAATCGATTCCACTGTGTCTGATTCGCACCCCGCCCCCGCAGCTCCCCAGGGCCCCCGCCGCAAGGGTGAGCCCCGTTTCCCGGACGGTCCCCGGGCCGATCCCGCCGGGTCCCACTTCGAGCGGCGCATCCGCAGCTTCCAGCCGCGCCGGAGCCGGGTCACCGCCGGACAGGCCGACGCCCTGCAACGGCTGTGGCCCCTGTGGGGCCTGGACATCGACGGCAAGGAGGTCCTCGACCTCCCCGCGCTGTTCGGCGACGACCGGCCGGTGGTCCTGGAGATCGGCTTCGGCATGGGCGAGGCCACCGCCGAGATGGCCGCCGCCGACCCGGAGACCAACCTCCTCGCCGTCGACGTGCACACCCCCGGCCAGGGCCACCTGCTGGCGCTCGCCGAACGCGCGGGCCTGGGCAACGTCCGCGTGGGCAACGGCGACGCGATCATCCTGCTGCGCGAGATGCTCACCCCCGACTCCCTGTCCGGGCTGCGCGTCTACTTCCCCGATCCCTGGCCCAAGGCACGCCACCACAAGCGCCGCCTGATCCAGCCGGAGTTCCTGGACCTGGCCGCGACCCGTCTGGCACCCGGCGCGGTGGTGCACTGCGCCACCGACTGGGAGCCGTACGCGGAGCAGATGCTCCAGGTCCTCACCGCGCACCCGGCGTTCGAGAACACACGGCCCGACGGCGGTTTCGCGCCCCGTCCCGCCCACCGCCCGCGGACCCGTTTCGAGGGCCAGGGACTGGACAAGGGACATGTGGTGAACGACCTGCTCTTCCGCCGCGTACCGCACCGGGTGAGGCACCGGCCTCAGCACCAGGACCAGCCCCCCACCGGCGCCTGAAGCCCGGGAGGCGCCCCCGTCTCGTCAGGATCGATGCCGTGGCCACCAGTTCCCCGTATCCGACGCCCGCCGGTGGGCCGCCCGGTGCCGCGCTCCGCGTCCCGCGCCGGCACTGGTGGCAGCGCCGCTGGGTGCGGTACGGCGCTTTGATCACCCTGCTCGCCCTCTCCGGTCTGGTCATCCTGGCCCTGGTGCGCGAGCAGACCGGCACGGAGGGCTTCCTGGTCGGTCTCGGTCTCGCGGTCCTGCCGGTGCCGCTGCTCCTGGCGGCGTTCCGCTGGCTGGACCGGGTGGCGCCCGGACCCTGGGGCCACCTGGTGTTCTCGTTCGCCTGGGGGGCCTGCGCGGCGGCGCTGATAGCCATCGTCGCCAACAGTTTCGCGACCCGCTGGATAGCGACGGCCACCGCGGACCCGGCGGGCGCGGACACCCTGGGCGCCACGGTGATAGCGCCGGTGGTGGAGGAGTCCGCGAAGGCCGCCGCGGTCCTGCTGGTCTTCCTCTTCCGGCGGCGGCACTTCACCGGGCTCCTCGACGGCGTGGTCATAGCCGGGGTCACCGCCACCGGCTTCGCGTTCACCGAGAACATCCTCTACCTCGGCACCGCCTTCGGCACCGACCAGATCACCGGCGGCCGGGGCATCGCCTCCGTCACCGCGGCGACGTTCTTCGTGCGCATCGTGATGTCGCCGTTCGCGCATCCGCTCTTCACGGTCCTCACCGGCCTCGGCTTCGGTCTCGCCGTGCTCGGCGGGGCCGGCCGGCGCGTCCGCCGCGTGCTGCTGCCCTTCGCCGGTCTGCTGCTGGCGATGGGCACGCACGCGCTGTGGAACGGTTCGTCGGCCTTCGGCGAGTACGGCTTCTTCGCGGTGTACGCGGTGTTCATGGTGCCGGTGTTCGGCCTGCTGACCTGGCTCGCGGTGTGGACCAGGCAGCGCGAGCTGGTCACCGTACGGACCGAGCTGCCCGTCTACGCGGTGGCGGGGTGGCTGACGCCGGCCGAGCCGTACGCGCTCGGCTCGATGCGGGCGCGGCGCGTCGCCCGGGACCACGCCCGCCGGTACGCCGGGAAGGAGGCGGCGCGGGCGGTGGCGGAGTACGAGGCGTACGCGACGTCGCTGGCGTTGCTGCGGCACCGGGCCCGGGGCGGCCGGGTGGGCGCCGACTTCGCCGTACGGGAGCGGGAGCTGCTGGAGCGGCTGTGGAGCCGGCGCGAGGTGGCGCGTCCGGCGCTGGACCACGCGGCGCGGGCCACGGCTCCGCCGGTTCCGGTGACGGTCCCGCCCTGGCCGGTGTACGGCGTGTACGGGCAGCCGGCCGCGCCGCCCGCGGCGTACCGCCCGCCGCCGTACGTGCCCCAGCCGTATGTGCCCCAGCCGTACGCCTGCAACCCGTACCGGCCGTGAACCGCCACGGACCGCGACGACCGCGGGACGGCGACGGCCCGCCGAACCGGCAGCCCTGACGTCGGGGGGTCGTCGCCAGGACCGCCGGGGTTCTCGGGGCGGGACGGTCCTACGGGTTGAGGCCCTTGCTCTGCAGCCAGGCCATCGGGTCGATGCCGGAGGCCGCGCCGTCGGGGTGGACCTCCAGGTGGAGGTGGGCGCCGGTGACGTTGCCGGTGGCGCCGACGCGGCCGATGACGTCGCCGGTGTTGACCTGCTGGCCGACGCTGACGCTGATCGAGGACTGGTGGCAGAACCACAGCTCGGTGCCGTCGTCGAGGGTGAGGATCGTGCGGTAGCCGTAGGAGCCGGCCCAGCCCGCCTCGGTGATCGTCCCGGTGTGGACGGCCTTGATGAGGGTGCCGGTGGGGGCGGCGAAGTCGAGTCCGGTGTGGTAGCCGGAGGACCAGTACGCGCCGGCCTGCCCGAAGGTCGAGGAGATCGTGTACGAGGAGGTCGGCAGGGCGTACTGCGCGGCGAGCTTGGCGAGCCGCTCGGCCTCGGCCTTCTTCGCGGCCTCCTCCTCCGCCTTCTTCTTGGCGGCGGCGGCCTTGGCCTCGGCCTTCTTCTCCGCCTCGGCGGCGGCTTCGGCGGCCTTCTTCTCGGCGGCCGCGGCGGCCTCCTCGGCGGCCTTGGTGTCGACCTGGTCCTGCTGCTGCTCGGCCTGCGCCATGATCCGCCCGACCAGTGCCTGGCCGGCGTCCGCGCTCTCCTCACCGCTGTCGGAGGCGACGGCGCCGACGGCGGCGATGGAGCTGAGCGGGGCGACGGCGGTGTCGTCGGCGGCCGCCTCGTCGTCGTCCGAGATGAGCGAGCCGACGTTCGGCAGGTCGGGCATGGATATCGAGACCGGCGGCTTGCCGGTCTGCGCGCTGGCCATGCCGCCGGCGCCGACGGCGGCTATGACACCGACGCCGAGGACGGTGGAGCTGCGGGCGAGTCCGCCGCGCTGCTTGGCGACGCGGTGCTTGCCGCGCACGGGCCGGATGGACTCGGCGGTGGGGTTCCACTCCTCGAAGGGACCCTCGTCGGGGCGGTAGCCGCCGTAGCCGAAGGTGTCGCCCTCGTGCTGGGCCGGCAGGAACGGGGCCTCGGGGGCAGGCCGGTTGGACGCCACGTGGGCGTACTCCTTTCCTTCCTTCTCGCCTACCGGGTTAGCTGACGGGTTCGGAGCAGGAAGGTCTCCTACGCGCGTATACGGGCTGTGGTCTCCACAGCCGTGGACGAGCGATTCACCCCAAGGTGGTGGTTCCCCGGTTCCCTTTGACGGGATTCGGCGCGTGCGCACGGAGCCGCCTTCTGTGACGGCTGGGACGACCGCGCTGCGTTATCGAACGTTAATAGACACGAGGTGCGTATTCCAAGCCGTTCCCCTTGATCATTAAGGGATCCCGCCGGAACCAAGGCCGCACGACCGGCGAAAACCGGGCGAGTTGACCCGGTACCGCCACACCACGGAATCGATCTACGCCACCCCTTGAAGCTGACCGTGCCTCAGTTGTTATGCGGAGGGCGCTCGGCACGTCACCCCCGGTGACAACGGTCAGGGACGGCGTACGGCGAGCAGCGCCATGTCGTCCGCCATGCCGCCCCCGGAGTGCCGGCGCACGTCCGCGGCGAGGACGTCGAGGAGCGCCTCGGGGTGCCGGAAGCTGCGGCCGGTGAGCCGGACGCACGGGTCGTAGAACTCGCCGTCGGCGTCGCGGGCCTCGGAGAGACCGTCGGTGTAGAGCAGCAGGGTGGCACCGCTGGGAAAAGTGGTCTCCTCGGCGCGGTCCGGCCAGACGCCCAGTTCGCCCATGCCGAGCGGCAGCGCGGGCTCGCGGGCGCTGAGCATGCGCAGGCGGCCGTCGGCGTAGAGCAGCAGCGGTGGCGGGTGGCCGCGGTTGACGACGCGGACGACTCCGTCGCCGTGCGGGAGTTCGACGAGGACGGCGGTGGTGAACCCCTCGAAGGCGTCGAGTCCCTCGCGGCGGGTGCCCTCGCGGGCCAGCGCCCGTTCGAGCCGCTGGGCGACCGCCTCCAGGGACGCCTCCTGCTCGGCGGCCTCGCGGAAGGCCCCGATGACGACGGCGACGGCGGCCACCGCGCCCATCCCCTTGCCGCGTACGTCCCCGACGATCAGGCGGATGCCGCGCGGGCTGTCCTGCACCGCGTAGAGGTCGCCGCCGATGAAGGCGTCGGCCTGGGCCGCCTCGTAGCAGGCGGCGATCTCGAAGCCGCCGAGCCGTTCGACGGGCTGGGGCAGGACGGCGCGCTGGGCCGCCTCGGCGATCTCGCGGGCGGTGGCGAGCCGCTCGTCGGTGCGGCGGACGAAGCCGTTGACGAGGACGGCGAGCGCGGCGACGGTCGCTATGGTCACCAGCTCGGTGATCGAGTCGATGTAGTGGGCGACGCCCTTGGAGAGCTGGAGGCCGATGACCGCGCCGACGACGGCGATGCCGGTGAACAGGGTGCCGCGCCGGGAGTAGAGCGGCGCGGCGAGCAGCGGAGCGGCGGTGTAGAGGGGGCCCGCGGTGAAGTAGCGCGGGGTGAGGAGGTCGTAGACGACGGCGACGACGACGAGGAGCAGGGGGAGCAGGCGCACGAGGGTGTGGGCGGAGGTGAACCGCCGTCCTTCCGCGCGCCCCGGGAGCCGGGTCGCTCCGGAGCCGTCGTCGCCGAGGCCGGGGTCGGGCACCGGATCGCCGGGCAGCCGGCCGCCGGCCCTGGCGTACGGTCCCTCGCCCACGTCACCAGGCCGCACGTCTCGCCTCCCGCCAACCTGTACCCGCCGCCGCTTCCCGTCCCGCCAGTCCAGGGTTCCCGGAGCGGGGGCGGGCGGCGAGCGCAGAGGGCCGTACGGATGAACGCGGGCGCGTGGGAGCCTGCGGGGAAACGCACCGGAGGCCGGAACCCTGTCGGATTCCGGCCTCCGGCCTTCAGTAGCGGGGACAGGATTTGAACCTGCGACCTCTGGGTTATGAGCCCAGCGAGCTACCGAGCTGCTCCACCCCGCGTCGTTGTGTCTTCAGTGTACGCCATCCGCGGGGTGCTCGTCACACGCGTATCGCGCGCCCCTCGTCCGCGGTATCCGCCGGGTCGTCCGGCGGGGTCATCGGCCCGGGTTGCCGGCGTGGGTGAGGGTCTCCCAGGAGACGAAGAGGTCGTCGGTCCCGGCGGGGCGGGTCCTGGCCGCGAGCCTGTGCGCGGCGGGCACGGAGGTGCCGGCCCGGTTCTCCAGGTGGTTGAGGGCGACCTCCAGGTCGGGCCCGAGGTTGCGCTCGACCTTGCCGCCGCAGAGCCAGCGGGGCGTGGTGCCGGCCGCCTGCTGCCGGGCGTGCAGCGCCAGCGCGGCGGTGAGCCGGTCCTGCACCTCGCCGTACAGGTCGACGCCCTGGTGCCAGGCGGTCTCGGCGATGTGGGCGGTGGCGGCGATGGAGTAGCCGACGTGGGCGAAGTTGCGGCAGGTCTCCTGGGTGACGCCGTCCTTGAACGTCTTCTGCTCGTGCCAGTACGAGACGAGCCGTTTCTGGGTGGCGATGCTGCTGCCGGCCGGGGTGAACGGCAGCTCGCCGTCCTTCTCCAGGTAGAAGTAGGCGGGCACCCGGTCCCGGAACCGTTTGAGGGCCCGGTCGAACGTCTTGTGGTCGTCGAGGAAGACGGCGGCGGAGATCGCGCCGTCGGTGGCGATGAGGTCCCAGTTGCCGTTGTGGTCGGGGACCTTCTCGGTCAGCTCGGGCAGGTGCGCGGTGCGCAGCATGGTCCCGAACCGCCGGACCCGGCCCTCCGGCCAGCCCGCGCCGGGCGTGTGGCGGACGAGTTCGGCGGCCCGCGCCCAGGTGGAGGCGGTCCAGCCGGCCTGGAGACCGGCGTTGTCCCCGGTGTGCTCCGTGAGCTTCGCCGACCAGGCGTCCATGATCTGCCGGGCCTTGACGGCGTGCCGCTCCTTGCCGGTGACGCCGAACAGCAAGGCCTGCGTGTAGGCGGCGATGGCGTCCTCGCGCTCCTCCTCGCAGCCCCGTCCGGCCTTCTTCCCGCCGGGACAGTGGACGGTCGCGAACGGCCGCGCCTTGTGCCGGTACGACCCGTACGGGCTGTCCCGCATGGTCAGGTAGGCGGAGAGCCACGGCTGCCGCCCGGCGGTCGTGTTCTTCCGTACGGTGTCCAGCTGGGCCTCGCTGACGAGGACACCGGGATGGGTGAACTCGGCGTCGGCGGCGAGCGCCCGCGTCATCGCGCGGCCGGACTCCTGCCCGCACCCGGCGACCGCCACCGCGACCAGCCCCGCCACCACGAGTGCCGTTCCTCTGCGCACTGCCGTCCTGCCCACCGCCCACCTCCGCGTCGTCGGTCACTGGCAGCGTGCCGGTGCGGGCGGGCCGGCGCAGGGCGGGTTGGGCCGATCGGCCCCTCGGTCAGTCGTCCCCTCGACCAGTCGTCCCCTCGGTCAGTCGTCCCTCGGTCAGTCGTTCCCGAGGAGGTGGCGGTTGGGTGCCTTGGCCGCCGCCTCGTACTCGGTCAGTTCGAGCACCCGCACCCCGGCCGCGGCCAGGAGTCCGCTGCCGTCGGCGTCCGTGACGAAGGTGTCCGGCTCGCGCCAGGCCGTGACGACCCGCCCGATCCCCGCGTCGAGGATCAGCCGGGCGCAGGGCGCGGGCCGGGAGGCGCGGCGGGCGCAGGGTTCGAGGCTGGAGTAGACGGTGGCGGTGGCGAGCCGCGGGTCGGTGGGGTCGGCCTTGGCGAGGGCGGCCTCCTCGGCGTGCACGACGGGGTCGTCGCCCTCCCGGGAGTGGCCGCGGGCCAGTTCGGTGCCGTCGGCCGCGACGACGACCGCGCCGACGCTGAACGCCGTACGGGAGGGCGGGCAGAGTGCGGCCAGTTCGCAGGCGAGGGCCAGCCAGTGCCGGTCGGCGGCGGTGACGTGGGCGCCGGTGCCGGGTGCGGTGGGCCGGTAGGTCATGAGGACGACGTCCTCGATCTGCCGGCTCTCCACGAGCCGCAGCCGTCCGCGCTGGTAGTCGCCGGGGCCGAAGAGGCGGGGGGCGCCGGGGTCGCCGACGAGCAGCGGGGCGACGACGAGCTGGAGTTCGTCGGCGAGACCGGCGCGCAGGAGCTGGGTGTGGACGGTGCCGCCGCCCTCGACCATGAGCCGCCGGACGCCGTGGTGGGCGTGGAGGTGCTCCAGTACGGCCGACCACTCGACCGCCGTCCCCAGCGGCACGATGTCGGCGGCGATCCCGAGGGAACGGGCCCGCGCGGCGCCCCGGTCGGTGGTGTACAGCACCTTGTCCCCGCCCGTGTGCCAGAACTTCGCCGCGGGGTCCAGTTCACCCGACCCGCTGACGGTGACTTTGAGGGGGTACGGGGGCCGCCCGTCCTCGGCACGGGCGGCGCGTCGCCCGGCGTCGTTGACGAGCAGCCGCGGGTTGTCGGCCCGGATGGTCCCCGCGCCGACGAGGATCGCGTCGGCCCCGGCGCGGACCTCGTCGACGCGGTCGAAGTCGGCCGGGGAGGAGAGCAGGAGGCGCTCCGGCCCGGTGTCGTCCAGGTAGCCGTCGAGGGAGACGGCGGCGGAGAGGAGGACGAAGGGGTGGGGCATCGGCGCGTTCCCTCTGGTCTCTGGGGTGCTTGGTTCAAGTTTTAAGCAAACCTACACTGGACGTATGACGACTCGCTGGCTCACTCCCGCGGAGCAGCGCGCCTGGCGCGCGTACGTCGCCGCGACGCTCCTGCTGGAGGACGCGATCGACCGGCAGCTCCAGCAGGACGCCGGGATGCCGCACCTGTACTACTCGATCCTCGCGCACCTGTCGGAGGCGCCGGAGCGGCGCCTGCGGATGACCGATCTGGCCGAGCGCTCGAAGATCACCCGCAGCCGGCTGACGTACGCGGTGACGCGCCTCGCCAAGGACGGCCTGGTCCGCCGGGAGGCGTGCCGCGGGGACGGCCGGGGCAGCGTGGCGGCGCTGACCGACGAGGGGATCGCGGCGCTGGAGCGGTCGGCGCCGGGCCACGTCGAGACCGTACGGTCCCTCCTCTTCGACCGGCTCACCGAGGAGCAGGTGGGGCAGTTGGAGGAGATCTGCGGGTCCGTGGCCCGGGGGTTGCAGGGGGACGACGGGGAGCGGGCGGCGGCGGACGAGGTGCCGTGGCGACGGCGGTCGTCGCCGCCGTGTTCGTGACGACGGTCGTCACCGTCGTGTTCGTGACGGCGGTGTGGCAGCTTTTCCGGGATCTCCTGGAAGCGTTGCTTCAACTTTCAAGCAGGAGGTAGGGTCCGGAACACGGTGATGCTTCAAAACTGAAGCACATGCAGTTCTGCGGAGGCCCCATGCCCGACTTCCCCGCCGCCTCGCAGCGTGCCCGCGTCCGGGTGCCGCTGCGCTTCCACGACGGCTACAGCGTCGACACCGAGATGGTCACCTTCCACGACCTGGTCGACGGCCGCGAGCACCTGGCGGTCGTCCTCGGCGATCCCGGCCCGGTGCCGCTGGTTCGACTGCACTCCGAGTGCCTGACCGGCGACGTGTTCGGCTCGGCGCGCTGCGACTGCGGTCCGCAGCTGCGCGAGGCGGTCGAGCGCATCGCCGAGCGCGGCGGCGTGCTGCTCTACCTCCGTCAGGAGGGCCGCGGCATCGGCCTCTACAACAAGCTCGACGCGTACGCGCTCCAGGACCGCGGCCTCGACACCTACGAGGCCAACGCGGCCCTCGGTCTGCCGGAGGACGCCCGCGACTACACGGCGGCGGCGCAGATGCTGCGGGCGCTGGGGATCAACTCCCTCGACCTGCTCTCCAACAACCCCGACAAGGCGGAGCAGTTGCGGGCCCTCGGGGCGGAGGTCCGGGACCGGGTGCCGACGGGCGTGTTCAGGACCGACCACAACGTGCGCTATCTGCGGGCGAAGGTGCTTCAGACCCAACACACGCTGCCGTTGGCGGACTTGAGTGAGCTGGGGGAACGGACCGCGGGGTGACTCACCGCCTCCCCATGTCGTGTGCGGTGCCGTCCGCGACGGCCCGGAGCTTGTCCGGGTTGGCCACGTTGTGGACGGCGGTGATCCGGCCGTCGGCGCCGAAGGCGAGGGTGACAGTGGCGATCACGCGGTCCGGGGCCCGGAAGACGATGCCCGGACCGCCGTTGACCTCGGCGATCTCGGCACGCATGTCGGTGGGCTCGACGCCCTGGTAGGTGACGGTGCCGATGGCCGCGAACCAGGAGGCCACCGTCTGCGCGCCCACCACCGGGCGCAGCGCCTGACGGACCTTGCCGCCGCCGTCGGTCCACAGGGTGACGTCCGGGGCGAGCAGCTCCATGAGCGTGTTGATGTCCCCGCCGGTCGCGGCGGCGAAGAACCGCTCCGTGGCCCGGCGCTGCCGCGAGCGGTCGGCGGTGAAGCGGGGCCGGCGGGCCTGGACGTGTTCCCGCGCCCGGTGCGCGGCCTGCCGTACGGCGGCCTCGGAACGGTCCACGGCCTGCCCGATCTCGGCGTGGCTGAAGCCGAAGACGTCCTTGAGCACGAAGACGGCGCGCTCCAGCGGGCTGAGCGTCTCCAGCACCACGAGCATCGCCATGGACACCGACTCGGCGTCCACCGCGGGGTCGCCCGCGTCACCGGTCGTCAGGATCGGCTCGGGCAGCCACGGGCCGACGTAGGTCTCGCGCTTGTGCCGGGCCGAACGGAGCCGTTCGAGGGCGAGGTTGGTGACGATCCGGGTCAGGTACGCCTTGGGTTCGGCGACCTGGGAACGGTCGGCGGCGGACCACTTGAGCCAGGCGTCCTGCACGGCGTCCTCGGCATCGGCGGCGGAGCCGAGGACCCGGTAGGCGACGGAGAAGAGCAGGGTGCGGTACTGGTGGAAGACGTCCTGTCCGGCCGCGTTCACCGGGCCTCATCCGTCCCCCGCGTGAAACGGCCGCCGCGCGGCCAGAACGCGCCCGAGGCGGGCATCTTCTTCATACGGCCGTAGGTCGGCCAGGGGGAGGCGGTCACCGTCTCCTTGTACCGGACAGCCGTACGACCGGTCAGGTGAATGCGCCGGGGGCTGTCGTCGGAACGGGTGAACTGCACCACGGCGTCGTTCCGTCCGAGGCTGACCGGCGTGTGGTAGTGGCCGAACCGGAAGGGCTTGGGCCGCTTGCCCTTCAGTGTGCGCAGGATCGAGACGGCGGCGTGCACGCCGGTCGGCATGCCGCTCTGGCAGGTGCCGTGCAGGACGCCGTACCCCTGGCGGACCGCGGCCGCGTCGCCGACGGCATACACCTCGGGGTGAGAGACCGACCGCAGCGCGCTGTCGGTGAGGATGCGGCCGCTCCCGTCGACGGCGAGCCCGGCGGCGGCCGCGAGCGGCGAGGTCCGCGTCCCGCCGGTCCACAGGACGACATCGGCCGCGACGGTCTCCCCGCCGGCCAGCTCGACCGCGTCGGGCAGCACCTTGACGACCTCGGTCGCGCCGCGAACGGTCGCACCGAGCCGGTCGAGGGCGGCTCGCAGGTGGGCCGCGGCCCCGGCCGTCATGGCGGCGCCGGGCTCGTCCCGCCCCACCAGGAGGACGTCGGCGGCCGGGTACCGCTCGGCGATCTCGGCGGCCGACTCGACACCGGTGAGCCCGGTGCCCACGACGACGACCGTGCCGCCGCCGATTTCCGCGAGCCGCGCGGCGAGCGTCTCCGCCTCCGGTACGCCGGCCAGGGAGTGGGCGTGCTCCTCGACGCCGGGCACGGCGGAGGCGTCGGGCACGCCGCCGAGCCCGTACACGAGGGTGTCGTAGCGCAGCACCCGATCGTCGTCGATCCGTACGGTCCGCGCGGCGGCGTCCACGGCGGTCACCCAGCCCTGGACGAACTCCGCGCCCGTGCCGTCCAGCAGTTCCGGGACGCTCAGCTCGGCGAGCGGCTGTCCGGTCGCCGCCATGTGCAGCCGGAGCCGCTCGGTGAAGCGCTCCGTGGCGTTGACGAGGGTCACCTGGACGTCGGGGCGCCGCCGGGTCCGGGCGGCGAGCTGGACGGCGGCGGCCAGACCGGCGTATCCGGCGCCGAGGACGAGGACACGGTGGGGGGTTGTCACGTCGGCTGTCTGCTGCTCGTTCATGGCTTGGCCTCTCCCTGGGGCGGTTGACGAGCAGGGGATGGAAGAGGGGCCGGTGTTCGTGACATGAACGGGCTGTGACGCCCGTCACCAGGCTGTCGGCGGGGTGGGACCGTCCCCGCCCTCCGTCCCAGGGGACTGCCATCCCTCCAGGTCAGACCCCGTTCGACCGTCCCAGCGTCCCGGAGTGACCGTCATCCGTGGCGGCTGGGACGAATCACCGCACAAGCTGCGGTCAGGCCGGTGACCCGCCGGCCACGACACCTCAGCTCCTGGAGTCCTCGATGCTGCGTTCACGCCTCACCACCCGTTCCGCCCGCCTCTTCCTCGCCACGGCCGCGGCGGCGGTGGCCCTCACCGCGACGGCGACGACGGCGGCCACCGCGGGCACCGCGAGCACCACCCCCCGGGCCTGCACGACCGGCGACCTGACCTTCAAGGTCACCGCCCAGACGCAGGCCGGCGGCTACGACCTCGTGACCGCCAAGGCGAAGAAGGGGGTCACCTGCGTGCTGGAGGGCGTCTACCCGTCGGCGTCCTACGGCTCGTCCGCCGCCACGGAGGTGGGCCCGGCCGAGCAGGCCGTCTCCGACGACATCGTCCTGACCGGCTCCAAGGCGGCGTACGCCGGCATCAGCCCCAAGTCGACCAACAACAACCACGGCATCGAGTTCGACCGCATCCACCTGTCGGTGACGGGCGACGAGGCCAACGCGGTGACTCTCGTCCTCCCGGACACGGTGCTGGTGGACCGCCCGGTCGCGACGAACTGGCACGCGGACCGGGCGGACGCGGTGCCGTTCGTCTAGCCGAGCCGCGCACCCCGGGACTCCGCGACCCGCAGAACGTCGGTCAGACACTCGGCGAGGCGGAGTCCCGCGTAGCGCAGTTCGGTGGACGGGGAGTCGGGCTCGTCGAGCAGCGGCCGGGCGAGCCCCAGCACGTCGCCGGCCGTGCGGAGCTGCATGGCCTCCATGTCATCAGCGAGCCGAGCCAGCCGCCCACCGCCGTCCTCACCGGTGACGAGGTAACAGGCTCTGCCGTCGGGGGAGGGCCAGGGCAGGAGACGGGGGGTGGATGCGGGGCGGCTGTCGTCGTGGGGGAGGTAGCGCATCAGGCGGCCGCCTTCCCCGCGAAGGGCGGCGCACAGCGCGGGCAACGTTCGATCCGGCGGTCCGCGCGGCGCCGCTTCCCGGTGCCACGGGCGAAGAGAAGGCGCATCCCGTGGAGGGGGCGGCGGATAAGGTCGTACACGTCGGCGCTCCTGATAAGCGTTGGCCACGCCCCGGGAGGTCTGGTCACCTCGCCGGGGTCTGTTCTTTCGACCATATCGGTAACCGCGTCCCCCTGCACCCCACTACGTGCCACCGCGTCGGGACGCGTTCTGCCACTGCGGTCCGCAGCAAGCTGCGGCACGGTGGGGGGATGAGTGAGCTTCCGCGCTACGAGTACGTGAAACTCGCCGATGCCCTTGCGGCGGACATGGCGTCCGGGAAGTTGCCCCAGGGCGCTGCGCTGCCGGGCGAGCGCGCCATGACGGAGTTGCACGGGGTGAGCATCGGCACCGTGCGCCGCGCCATCGTCGAGCTACGGAAACGAGGACTGGTGGCGACGTTGCCGGCGAAGGGGACGTACGTGATCGGAATGCCGAAGGAAGCTGACAGCTCCGCCGAGGGCACGTAACCGGGGAGTCCTCGAATGTCGGCCAGTACGCCTTGCGGCTGCTCATACCGTGAAGTTCCGCCCGCACAGGCGTCTTACGGCTACTGTGCGGGCACTGACCGGTCGCCTGGAAACGGGCACAGTGGGAGTAGGCGAGAAGGAGGTGGATCGTGGCGGACATCGACGCTCTGATCGGCGCGTTCCTCGACACGGACACCCGTTTTGACGTACCGCTGTACTCCCAGGAAGCTGCGGCCCGCTACCTCCGCACTCCGTCATCGACGTTCCGTTCATGGGCGCGCGGTTATCGCAATCACTTCCCTGACCGCCCGGATGTCACCGGTGCCCCTCTGATCACCGCGCTGGGGGATCCGCGTACCGGCGCGTCCGTCCCCTTCATCGGACTCGCCGAGGGCATGTTCCTCTCCGCGTTGAGGGCAGCCAACGTGCCCATGCAGAAGATCCGCCCGGCACTGGAACTGGTCCGAGACGAACTCGGAGTGGAGCACGCCTTGGCATCCCGGCGTCTGTACACCGACGGGGCCGAGCTGCTCTACGAGGTGAGCGACCACCTCGACGGAGAGGAACGCATCGAACCTCGCAAGGTGGTCGTCCTGCGCAACGGGCAGTACGTGTTCCGCGAGGTGGTCGAGCGGTACATGCAGCAGATCAGCTACGACTCCGACGGGGTGGCCGGCTACGCCAACCGGGTACTGCTGCCCGGCTGGGAGGTCGCGAGGATCGCGGTCAAGCCGGACGTCAACTTCGGGCAGCCCTACTTCGTGCACAACGGCGTCCCGCTCTCCCTGGTCGAGGCCGCACTCACCGAAGGCGTTCCGTACGAAGAAGCCGCCGCCGCTCAGGGACTGCCCGAGGACCAAGTCGCCGAGGTCGACCACTACATTCGACTCGCCGGATGAGGGGCCTGCCGCAGCTCCGGCTCTTCCTGGACCGCAGCACCAACGGCGACGACTTCGTCAAAGGGGTCAAGGATCTGTGCCCTGACACGATGTCCATCGGCGAGAGGTACGGCGTGAAGGCCGCTGAGAGCGTCGGTGACGAGACCTGGCTGGCAGAAGCTACGGCGGAGGGACGGATCTGCGTCGGAGCCGACAAGAAGATCCTTTCCAGCTCCCGCCCGACCGAGATCGCCGCGGTCCTCAAGCACCGCTCCCGCTACCTGGTCTACGCCAATAACAATCTGCGCACTGTCGACCAGTTGCAGATCTTCAACAACCTGCTGCCCGAGATTCGAGAGCTCACCGGTACGCCGGGGCCCTGGGCGTACACAATGTCCCGGAACGGGATGAAGTTCACCTCCAGGGAAGAACTGGAGCAACGACTTGTCCGCGCCGCTGAGCGCATGGGCGTGCGTCCCCGCCCCTGATCCGGTCCGCGTGATCGTCGAGCGGGCCCGGCCGGAACGGCCGGCTGACGCCCCGGTCTGTCCCGTACCCGGGATTTGTCCCATACTCTCCCCATGGGCGACCGCGCCGGCACCGCCGGGCGTCGTCCGAGTCGCGGGGTGGGCCCGTAGATTCCAGCAGCAACGGAGTTCCTGGCGTCGCCCCGTGTAAGGGGGATGCTCATGCTGCACACGCTGAAGGCGGGCGATCCGCCGCAGGTCGGGCCGTTCGTCCTGTTGGGGCGGCTGGGGGCGGGCGGCATGGGGCGGGTCTTCCTCGGGCGCTCGCCCGGCGGGCGGCTGGTCGCGATCAAGGTCGTCTCCGGGGAGCTGGCCGACGACGACCGCTTCCGGCAGCGGTTCGCGCAGGAGATCACGGCGATGCGGAGGGTCGGCGGCTTCTGGACCGCCGCCGTGGTCGACGCCGATCCCCTGGCCCCGGTCCCCTGGCTGGCCACCGAGTACGTGCCCGGTCCCTCCCTCGCCCAGGCCGTCCACGCGTACGGACCGCTGCCCGAGCACAGCGCGCTCATGCTCGCCCGGGGACTGGCCGAGGCGCTGGCCGCCGTCCACACCGCCGGGCTCGTCCACCGCGACCTCAAGCCCTCCAACGTGCTGCTCACGGCGGACGGTCCCCGCGTCATCGACTTCGGCATCGCCCGCGCCGTGGAGGAGACCGCCCTGACCGGCACCGGACAGGTCGTCGGCACCCCCGGTTTCGCCTCCCCCGAGCAGGCCAAGTCCGAGCCGGTCGGGCCGCCCAGCGACATCTTCTGCCTCGGGCTGGTCGTGGTGTACGCCGTCACCGGCGCCAACCCCTTCGGCACGGGCGGCAGCCTCGAACTGCTCTACCGCGTCGTCCACGAGGATCCCGACCTCACCGACGTACCGGCGCCCCTGTATCCCCTGGTCTGGCACTGCCTGGCGCGTCGACCCGAGGCCCGGCCCACGCCCGCGCAGCTCCTCGCCGGGCTGCGCCGCCCCACCGCCGACGAGGCCGCGGGGTGGCTGCCGCCGCCGGTGACCCGGCTGATCCGGGACCACGCCGAGGGCGTACAGACGCAGAGCGCGCGGGCCGTACCCGTACCCGTGCACGAGGCCGTCACCGCCACCGACCCGTCGGGCGGCGCGGCACCGCCGGACGCGCGCACGCCCGTCGACGGCCCGCCGTCCGGTCTCACCCGGCGCCGGCTGCTGACCGGGATCGCCGGCACCACGGTCGTCGCGGCGGCCGGGATCGCGGGGTGGCAGCTCCTCGCCGACGGGGACTCCCCGGACGGCGACGGGCGGAAGCGGGGGGCCTCCGCCGGTGCGGCCGCCGTCCGTCCGGGCCGCGCGCGCTGGACGTCGGTCCTCGGGGAGGACATCGTGTCGCTGGCGGTGGCCGACGGGGCGGTCTACGCGGGCGGCAGCATCGACGACGGCGAGAAGGGCAGCGTGTTCGCGCTCCGCGCGGCGGGCGGGAAGCGGCGCTGGAAGGTGCCCGCGGCGGGAAGCGTGGGCCCGCTGGCGGTGGCGGGCGACGTGCTCTACCTCGCTCCCTACCTCGCCGGCAGCGGCGCGTACGCCCTGAACACCTCCGACGGCAGGCAGCGCTGGAAGGCGGACGGCGGCCGTCCCGGCTGGAGCGTGCAGACGCTGGCGGTGGCCGGCGACACCGTCTACCTCGGCAACATCGACGTCTTCGGCGGCAGTTCCGACGCCGTGATCGCCCTGGACGCGGCGGGCGGGAAGCAGCGCTGGTCGTTCCCGACCGACGGCGCCGCGGTGGGCGAGACGGTGGTGGCCGGCGACACCGTGTACGCCGCCGTGGAGCGCGGCGGAGCCGTCGCCCTCGCCGCGGCCGACGGCGAGCTGGTCTGGAGGTTCGCCCCCTCGGGCTGGCTCCTGTGGACCGTGGCGGTGGCCGACGGCACGGTGTACTCCGGCGCCACCCCCGCCGACGGCGTCGCGACCGAGGGAATGATGTTCGCCGTCGACGCGGCCGGCGGCGAGAAGCGGTGGGAAATCCCCGTCGAACAGGGCGGCAGCGTCTTCGCGGTGGCCGGCGACACCGTCTACACCGACACCGCGGCCTCCGCCGACAAGGGGGCCGTGATCGCCGTGGACACCGCCAGCGGCAATCAGCGCTGGTCCTTCCCCACGGGCAAACCGGTCAACGCGCTCGCCGAGTCCCGCGGCACGCTCTACGCGGGCAGCGGGCCGAGCGAGGGCGCGGGCAGCGGGGCGGTGTTCGCGGTGGACGCGGCGAACGGCAGCCGCCGCTGGAAACTCCCCACCGCCCGCGGCGTACGCGACCTGGCGGTCACCGACGGCACCCTCTACGCCGCGACGGGCGACAAGGTCATCGCCATCCGCACCTGAACACGCCGACGGCGCCCGGCCCGGCCGAAGCCGGCCCGGACGCCGTGTCCGTAGGCCCTGTGGGACTCGAACCCACAACCAATGGATTAAAAGTCCACTGCTCTGCCAATTGAGCTAAGGGCCCAGGCGATGTTGCCTCCCCGAGCATAGCCCCACGTGGCCCCGGAGCCGATCGGGTATCAGGGTCGTGGCCGCGTCGCGGGGGTGCGTCGCGGGGGTGACGGGTCAGGGATCGACCGGTTCGGGGGCGTTCACGTGGGCCGCCGCGCGGGCCCGGGTCCGTTCGTGGTCCGGGTTGAGGAACCAGTGGCGGGCCGACGCCCACCACCACGTCGCCGCGGAGCCGAGGACGACCAGGACCGCGATCGGCGCGTAGTTGAAGGTGTCCCGCGTGACCGGGGAGACCTGCGGCAGCATGAACAGCACCGTGATGAAGGCGACCCACACCACCGCCGTCACACCGACCACCTGGGACCAGCGGCCCAGGTGCCACGGCCCCCGCTCGAAGGCCGCGCCCTTGCGGACGCGCAGCAGCGTCGGGACGACGTAGGCGATGTAGAGGCCGATCACGGCGATCGACGTCACCGCCGCGTAGGCGGTCACGTTGATCAGGTACGGCAGTCCCAGGACGAGCGCTCCCAGGGCCGCCAGCCAGACCGCCGCGACCGGTGTGCGGGTGCGCGGGCTCACCGTGTGCCAGACGTGGGAGAAGGGCAGCGCGCCGTCCCGGGAGAAGGCGTAGATCATGCGGCTGTTGGCGGTGACGGAGGCCATCCCGCAGAAGAGCTGCGCGCCGATGACCACGAGCAGCAGGAGCTTGCCGGCCGTCGCGCCGAGGGCGTCCAGGAGAATCTGGGCCGGTGGCGCGCCCGTCGGGGACGTGCGGGCCCCCTCGTAGGACTGGATCGCGAAGGTGAAGCCCAGGAGCAGGACGAAGCCGGCTATCCAGGACGTCCAGATGGAGCGGACGATGCCCCTCGGGCCGGCCGTCGCCGCGTTGCGGGTCTCCTCCGTCATGTGGGCGGAGGCGTCGTAGCCGGTGAAGGTGTACTGGGCCATCAGGAGACCGAGAAGGACCACGTACGGGCCACTGCCCCAGCCCGTGTTGTTGACGAACTCGCCGAAGACGAAACCCGCCGACCGGTGGTGGTCCGGCGCGAACGTCAGCGCGCCGACGATGACGGCCACGCCCACCACGTGCCACCACACGCTCACGCTGTTCAGCAGGCCGACGACGCGGACGCCGAAGGTGTTCAGCAAGCCGTGCAGGATCAGGATCGCGGCGAAGAGGAGGATCGTACGGCCGGGAGTGACCTCGAAGCCGAACTGGAGGTTCAGGTACGCCCCCAGGAACGACGCCGCGCCGAAGTCGATGCCCGCGGTCACGGCGACCTGGCCCAGCACGTTGAACCAGCCCGTGAACCACGCCCAGGCCGCGGCCGTACGGGGCGGCGCCAGGCGGTGCGCCCAGAAGTACAGGCCCGCCGAGGTCGGGTACGCCGAGCAGATCTCGGCCATCGCCAGGCCGACGAGGAGCGTCATCAGGCCGACGGCGACCCAGCCCCAGGTGATGACGGCGGGGCCGCCGGTGTTCATGCCGAACAGGTACAGGGTCAGGCAGCCGGACAGGACCGAAATGATCGTGAAGGAGACCGCGTAGTTGGAGAACGCCGACATGCGCCGGGCCAGGACCTGGGTGTAGCCGAGCTGGGCCAGCCGTTCCTCGTCCGAGAGCCCGCCCGCTCCGGCCGGACCGGCGCCGCTTCTGCCGTCATCTGTCATGCCCCCAGCAATTCCCAGCCCGCGGGTGCGACACACTTCGGAGCAGTGGCCGGGCGGGTCCCGCGGCGGACGGTGCGAGCGGCTCCGCGCCGGTCTCCTTTTCGGCCGACGTACGTCGTGACGCCGGGCGCGGCGCCGGGCAGACTGTCGGCCGCTCGGCCAGTTCCGCCCAGCGTCAGTTCCGCCCAGCGCCGTCTCCGCCCAGTTCCGTCTCCGCCCAGTTCCGCTTTCGGTCAGTCACCCGGCACCCGGCACCCGCACGCGCGCCGTCGACGTTGTCTCCCGGACGTAGAAACGAGGCCCGATGAAGCAGGCAGCAACGGGTACACACCCCTCCGGACAGTCGCCACCCGACCCACCGCACGTCGACATCACCCTCACGGTCAACGGCGTCTCCCACGCCGTCCGTATCGACACTCGCGTCACCCTCCTCGACGCGCTGCGCGACCATCTCGGGCTCACCGGCGCGAAGAAGGGCTGTGACCAGGGCGCGTGCGGCGCCTGCACGGTGATGGCCGACGGCAAGCGCATCGTGGCCTGCCTCGCCCTGGCCGCCCAGTACGAGGGGCGGGAGATCACCACGGTCGAGGGGCTGCCCGCCGACGGCGCGCCGCACCCCATGCAGACGGCCTTCGCCCGGCACGACGCGCTGCAGTGCGGTTACTGCACACCGGGCCAGATCGTCTCCGCCGTCTGTCTGGTGGCGGAGGGGCGGGCCGGCTCGGAGGAGGACATCAGCGAGTTCATGAGCGGCAACCTGTGCCGCTGCGGCGCCTACCCGAACATCCGCGCGGCGATCCGCGAGACGGCGGCGACAGCGACGGGAGGGCGCTGACCATGCGGCCCTTCAGCTACGTCCGGGCCAGCGGGGCAGAGCAGGCCACAGCCCTGGTGAGCGCCGATCCGCACACCTCCTTCCTCGCCGGCGGCACCACCCAGCTCGACCTCATGAAGGACGGGGTCCTGGCGCCCGAGCGGCTCGTCGACATCACCGCGCTCCCGCTCCACGGCGTCACGCACACCGACTCGGCCGTCCGGGTCGGCGCGCTGACGACGATGGAGGAACTCGCCGCCGACCCCGTCGTCCGGGACCGGCTGCCCTTCGTACGCGAGGCCCTGCTGCTCGGCGCGTCGGTGCAGCTGCGCAACATGGCCACCGTCGGCGGCAACCTGCTCCAGCGGGCCCGCTGCCGGTACTTCCGCGACCCCACCGTCGAGGCGTGCAACAAACGCTCCCCCGGTTCCGGCTGCGCGGCCATCGTCGGCGCGGCCCGTATGCACGCGATCCTCGGAACCAGCGACCACTGCGTCGCCCTGCACGCCTCGGACGTCGCGGTGCCGCTCACCGCCCTCGACGCGGTCGTGCACGTCCAGGGCGTGGACGGTACCCGGGCCGTCCCGCTGACGCGGTTCTACCTGCCGCCGGACGACACCCCGCACGTCGAGAACGTCCTGCGGCACGGTGAGCTGATCACCTCGGTGGAGATTCCGCTGCTGCCCGCGACGGCCCGCTCGCACTACCTCAAGGTGCGCGACCGGATGTCGTACGAGTTCGCGCTGACCTCGGCCGCGGTGGCCCTGGTGCACGACGGCGAAGTCGTGCGGGAGGCGTTCGTGGCACTGGGCGGAGTCGGCACCGTGCCCTGGCGGTGCTGGGGCGCCGAGGACGCCCTGCGCGGGGTCCGGGCGGGCGAGGACGTCTTCCGGGCGGCGGCCGAGGCGGCGCTGGAGGGCGCCAGGCCGCTGCCCGGCACCGCGTTCAAGGTGGAGCTGGCCAAGCGCACTCTCGTACGCGCCCTGGAAACCGCCTCTGGAGTGCCGTCATGACTACAGACCGCAGCACCGACACAGGCACGGGCACCGACACAGGCAGCAGCACCGGCACCGGCACCGGCACCGGCACGGTCCTCGGCACCGGCACGGTCCTCGGCGCCGGGATCGACCGCGTGGACGCCCCGCTGAAAGTGACCGGCGCGGCCCGCTACCCGAACGACTTCACCCTGCCCGGCACGGCGCACGCCGCGCTGGTGGGCAGCACCGTCGCCGCCGGGCGGATCACCGGCATCGACGTGTCCCGGGCGCTGGCGGAGCCGGGCGTCCTGGACGTCATCACGCATCTGACCGCACCGCGGCTGGAGCGCGGCCCGATGACGCTGCTGGGCCCGTCGCCGCCGGCGCCGCTCCAGGACGACCGCGTCCTGTACCACGGGCAGCACGTGGCGATCGTCGTCGCCGAGACCGCGGAGCAGGCCCGGCACGCCGCACGGCTGGTGGACGTGGCCTACGAGACGGGCAAGGCCGTACTCGACCCGGCCGACCCCCGCGCCGAGACCGTCACCGACCCCTGGGGACTGGACACGGAACGCGGCGACGTCACCGCGGGGTTCGACCGCGCGGACGTCGTCGTGGAGGGCACCTACACCACCCCCGACAACACCAACAACCCCCTCGGGCTGATGACCACCCTCGCGGCGTGGCAGGGCGACACGCTCACGGTGCACGACTCCACGCAGGGAACGCACAACGTACGTACCTCACTGGCCGCGATCTTCAAGGTGCCCGAGAGCGGCGTCCGGGTCCTCGCGCCCTTCGTCGGCGGCGGTTTCGGCGCCGGACTGCGGGTGTGGCCGCACGTCCTCCTCACCGTGCTGGCCGCGCGCGAGCTGGGGCGTCCGGTCAAACTGGTCCTGACCCGCCCCCAGATGTTCACTTCGGTGGGCCACCGGCCCGACAGCTCCCAGCGGATCAGGATCGGCGCGAGCCGGGACGGTGAGCTGACCGCCGTGGAGCACCATGGCCTGTCGTCGGCGGCCATGGAGGACGACGACTTCGAACCCGTGTCCCTCTGCTCGGCGGTCGCCTACGCCTGCCCCGCCGCGCTGACCCGGGACCGGCTGGCGCGGCTCCACATCCCCTCCCCCGGTTCCATGCGCGCGCCCGCCATCGGACAGGGCAACTTCGCCCTGGAGACCGCCATCGACGAACTGGCCCACGCCCTCGGTACGGACCCGCTCGACCTGCGGCTGCGCAACCTCGCGCGGGTGGACCCGCTCTCCGGCCTGCCCTGGTCGAGCAACGCCCTGCGGGACTGCTACCTCCTGGGCGCGGAGCGGTTCGGCTGGTCGCGGCGTACCCCTGAACCGGGGTCGATGCGGGACGGCCACCGGCTCATCGGCTACGGCCTGGCGTCCGTGTCGTACCCGTACTGGCCGTGGACGAGCCAGGCCCGCGCGTCCGTCCGCCGCGACGGCTCGGCGTACGTGCGCAGCGCCGCGACCGACATCGGCACCGGGACGTACACGGTCATGACCCAGCTCGCGGCCGAGCTGCTCGGGCTCGACACCGGCAGGGTGCGGTTCGGCCTCGGCGACTCGGACATGCCGTACGCGCCGTCGGCCGGCGGCTCCGGGCTCACCGGGGCGCTCGCGGACGCCGTGGACGCCGCCTGCCGGCGTCTGGTGCGGGACTTCCTCGACGTGGTGCGCGACGACGACGCCTCCCCGCTGCGCGGTGCCACGCCCGAGCAGGTGACCGCCGCCGGGGGGCGCCTGCACCTCGCCGGGCGGCCCGACCAGGGGGAGTCGTACGCCGAGATCCTGGCCCGGCACGGCCTGGAGGAGCTGAGCGCGGACGGCCGCAGCACGCCGCCCGAGGCCGAGAAGCTGGGCATGGCCCCCGCCGGGGCGTTCGCGGCGAAGTTCGTCGAGATCCGGATCGACCCGGAGCTGGGGCGGCTGCGGGTGGTCCGGGTGGTCTCTGTCGTCGACGGCGGCCGCATCCTCAACGTGAAGACCGCCACCAGTCAGATCATCGGCGGCACCGTCGGCGGGATCGGTCAGGCCCTGTTCGAGGAGACGGTCACCGACCGGGACACGGGGCGCATCGCCAACGCCACGTTCGGCGACTACCTCGTGCCGGTCAACGCGGACGTCCCCGATCTGGAGGTGCTCTTCGTCGGCGAGCCCGACCGGGCGACCACCGTGGGCACCAAGGGGGTCGGCGAGGTGGGACTGGTCGGGGTGGCCGCGGCCATCGGCAACGCGATCCACCACGCCACCGGGCGCCGGCTGCGCTCCGTTCCCTTCACGATCGATCAGCTCATGCTCTGACAACGGCTGTGGCCCCCACCCGGGAACTCGCCGAACCCGGGTGGGGGCCACAGTGCTCAATGCCGCCTGGCCGCCTGGCCGCCTGGCCGCCTGGCCGCCTGGCCGCCTGGCCGCCTGGCCGCCTGGCCGCCTGGCCGCCTGGGCGCCTGGGCGCCTGGGCGCGTCAGCCGCCGTCGGCCGCGTGATCAGCCGTTGCGCTTCCAGCGCGGCTTGTCGTCGCGGCGGCCGAAGGACGCGCCGCCGCGGTGGTCACCGCGGTGGTCGTCACGGCGGCCGTAGGGACGGTCGCTGCCGCCGGCGCGGTAGCCGGGGCGGTCGCCCTGGCGGTCGCGGTTGAACGGACGGTCGCTGCCGCGGTGGCCACCGCGCTCGTCACGGCGGTCACGGTCGCGGTTGAAACCGCCCCGGTCGTCACGGCGCTCGAAGGACCGGCCATCGCGGTCGTCACGACGCTCGTCGCGGCGGTCGTCGCGACGGAAGCCACCACGGTCGTCACGGCGCTCGAACGAACGGCCGCCACGGTCGTCACGACGCTCGTCGCGACGGAAGCCACCACGGTCGTCACGGCGGTCGCGGTTGAAACCGCCCCGGTCGTCACGGCGCTCGAAGCCACGCCCGCCACGGTCGTCGCGGCGGTCACGGTTGAAGCCACCGCGGTCGTCACGGCGGTCACGGTCGCGGTCGCGGTTGAAACCGCCCCGGTCGTCACGGCGCTCGAACGAACGGCCCTCACGGTCGTCGCGGCGGTCACGGTCGCGGTCGCGGTTGAAACCGCCACGGTCGTCACGGCGCTCGAAGGACCGGCCACCGCGGTCGTCGCGGCGCTCGGGCCGCTCGATCCGCTCGACGTCCCGCGCCGCCGGCTGCTCCGGCAGGGAGACCTCGGCCGTCTCGGTCGTCTCGGCCGCGGCCGCCGCCTCGGCGATCGCCGTCTCGGGGTCCTCGCCGCGCTCGCGCGCGACCCGGGCCACGAGGCGGTCGGCGTCCTCGCGCAGTTCGTTCGCGCGGCGCTGCGCCCGCTCCAGCTCCTTGGTGAGGGACGCGACCTCGCGCTCGGCCTGCTGCGCGGCGTTGCCCGCGGACTCGGCCTGGACCTCGGTCATCGACCGGGCGCCGGTGATCTCGGCGACCTCGGGGTCGAAGGCGGCGCCGCCCTGGATGATGTGGCGCCCGGCGTCGACGCCCGCGTCCTCCATCAGCCGGAAGATCTGGCGGCGCTGGTGCGGCAGGGAGAGGGAGACGACCGTGCCGGTACGGCCCGCGCGGGCCGTACGGCCGGCCCGGTGCAGGTAGTCCTTGTGGTCGCCGGCCGGGTCCACGTTGAGGACCAGGTCGATGCCGTCGACGTGGATGCCGCGCGCGGCGACGTCGGTGGCGACGAGGACGTTGACGTAGCCGTCCTTGAAGTCGGCGAGGGTGCGGGTACGGGCACCCTGCGTCATGCCGCCGTGCAGCGCGTCGGCCTTCACCCCGGCCTCGCGCAGCTGGTCGGCGACGCGGTCGGCGCCGAGCTGGGTGCGGACGAAGATGATGGTGCGGCCCTTGCGGGAGGCGATGGCCGCGGTGACCGGCGCCTTGTCCTTGGGCTTCACGACCAGGATGTGGTGGGACATCGTGGTGACGGCGCCCTGGGCGGCGTCGACCTCGTGGCTGACCGGGTCGGTCAGGTACCGGTCGACGAGGGTCTTGATCTCGTTCTCCATGGTCGCGGAGAACAGCATCCGCTGGCCGCCCGCCGGGACCTGGTCGAGCAGCTCGGTGACCTCGGGCATGAAGCCCAGGTCGGACATCTGGTCGGCCTCGTCGAGAACGGCGATCTCGACGTTCTCCAGGGAGCAGGCGCCGCGGTTGATGATGTCGCGCAGCCGGCCCGGGGTGGCGACGAGGATGTCGACGCCCTTCTCCAGGGCGTAGATCTGGTTGCCCATGGAGGTGCCGCCGCAGACGACCTTCATCCGCAGGCCCACGACGTCGCCGTAGGGCTGGAGCGCGTCGGCGACCTGCATGGCCAGCTCGCGCGTCGGGGTCAGGATGACGGCGCGGGGCTTCTTCTTCTCGGTACGGCCGCCGGCCAGCGAGGCCAGGGTCGGCAGACCGAAGGAGAGGGTCTTGCCGGAGCCGGTGCGGCCACGGCCGAGGATGTCCTTGCCGGCCAGGGCGTCCGGGATGGTCGCGGCCTGGATCGGGAAGGGGGTGGTGACGCCGTTCTGCGCGAGCTTGCGCACGACGCCCTCGGGCAGACCGAGCTCCGCGAAGGTGATCTCGGGAGCCGCGCCGGCCTCGACGGCCTCGTCGGCTTCAGTGACCTCGGGAGCCTCGACGGCCTCGACGGCGGTGGTGTCCTCGGTGCTCTCGGGCACGACGACGTGATCAGTACTGGCGATGGACATGCGAATGCGAAACCTTCCGGAGTCTCGTCGGCACGCGCCCGTCAACTCCGTGATTCGCGATTCGCAATACGACCGCCTCAATGCGGTCCACCACGGCAAGGGAGAGTACGCGCCACACGGCGCGCTCTGCGTTGGCGCCGGGCAAATGGGATCAAACGATCTACCACCATACGCACCCACCACCCCCGAATGCAAACCGGCCCCCGGCACCCGGTGCACGCCGGGTCGGCGGACCTGGTGCGCGTCGGGTCGGCAGACCAGTACGCACCGGGTCGGCGGACCGTTGCGCGTCAGACCGGCGCGCCCGCGCGCGGCGCCGGTTCCCGCTGCTCAAGCTGCGGATTCGGCGGCTCGTGCGCCGACGAGGACGGCTCGGCGACGGTCGGCTCCGGCGTCGGTTCCGCCGGCGGTTCGCCGGTCGGCTCCGGTACGGGATCGGGCGTACGGGTGGGCTCCGGGTCGGCGGGCCGGGGCGGCGTGGGCCCGTCGGGCTCGTCGTGGGCCGGGACGGACCCGGCGGCCGGCTCGGACGGCCGGGGCGAGCGGGACGAGCCGGACCCGCCGTCGTCCTCGTCGTCGTCCCCGCCCCTCTTCCCGTCCCCGTCCTTGCCCTTCTCCCCCTTGCCGCGCCCGGCCCGGTCCGCGCCCGCCGCGGTTCCGGCCCCGGCGCCACCGCCCGGCAGGACCCTGCCGTCCTCGGAGACCTCGGCGCCGCGCTCCCCCGCCGAGTGCGGGGACCGGCCGCCCGCACCCGGCGCGTCCTCGCCCACGCTCATGCAGCCCGCGGCGGCGGCGACGGCCACGGCCGTGGCGGCCAGACGGACGGGAACATACAAGCGGACGGGCACGTACAAGGGGCGCACGGGCGGCCACCTCCGGGGCGTCAGGGGGTCGTGGTACCCAACTCCCTTCACCCGCAAGAGGACACGCGGCCCGGCGTGGCGGTGCTGAGCCGTAGCTGCTCAGCCGTAACCGAGGGCGTGCAGCCGCTCGTCGTCGATGCCGAAGTGGTGCGCGATCTCGTGGACCACGGTCACCTCGGTCTCCGCGACGACGTCCTGGCGGGTCTCGCACATCCGCAGGGTCGGCCCCCGGTAGATCGTGATCCGGTCGGGCAGCACGCCCGCGTACCACTCGCCGCGCTCGGTGAGCGGCGTCCCCTCGTAGAGCCCGAGCAGCTCGGGGTCGTCCGCCGGCGGTTCGTCCTCCACGAACACCGCGACGTTGTCCATGAGCCGCGTCAGCTCCGGCGGGATCCGGTCCAGGGCCTCGGCGACCAGTTCCTCGAACTCCTCGCGCGTCATCTCCAGCACGGACCCATTGTCGAACACGGGTCCCCCGTCGGGCACGCCTTGTCGGGTACGACACAGCCGCGGCGAGCGGAGCGCCTCCCGCATATCCCCCGGGGGACGTGGGCATACGCGACCAATGGCCCGCGTCCCCGCCGCTGCCCTGCACGTCCTCCACCGCGCCGGGAGGGCGCCGCTCGCTCTCGTCCGGCGTTCCCGGACCCGTCCCCGGCCCCCCGCGCGGACGGCCGCCCTCGGCCCGGCGGCCACCCTCGACCCGGCGACCGCTCTCGACCCGGCGGCGGTCCGTCCCCACCCGCTGGTCCGCGCCCTGGGCCTGACCGCCGTCGTCCTGCTCGGCGCCTGGCTGGGTCTGCTGGTGGTGGGGAACGTACGGGTGCCGGTCGGGCCCATGGACACGACGATGACCCTGCGCCCCTCCTTCTCCGGCGGGACGAAGATCAATGTGTCGCCGCTGGGGGCGCTGGAGCTGGACAGCCACGTCGCGCCCGTACGGCTCGACGTCAACGTCGACCAACTCGACCCGGACCGCGCCCAGGCCCTGGTCGACCACCCCGAACGGCTCTCCGGCCTCCAGGACGAGGTCGCCGACGACGTCGCGCGCGGCACCCTCGGCCTGGCGCTGCGCTCGGGGGTCGCCGTCGTCACCGGCGCCACCGCCCTGGGCCTCGCGGTCTACCGCCGCCCGCGCCGCGCCCTGGCGGCCGGCGGCCTCGCCCTGAGCCTGCTGCTGGCGTCCGGCGGGACGGCGTACGCGACCTGGAAACCGGACTCGGTCCTGGAGCCGAAATTCTCCGGCCTGCTCTCCTCCGCGCCGTCCCTGGTGGGCAACGCCCGCTCCATCGTCACGGAGTTCGACGTCTACCAGAAGGAGCTGGCCCGCCTGGTGACGAACGTGACCAAGCTCTACGACGTCACCTCCACGCTCCCCGCCTACCAGCCCGACCCGACCACCCTGCGCGTGCTGCACGTGTCGGACATCCATCTCAACCCGGCCAGCTGGAAGATCATCGCCTCGCTGGTGGAGCAGTACCAGGTGAACGTGATCGTCGACTCCGGCGACACGATGGACCACGGCACGGCCGCCGAGAACGGCTTCCTGGACCCGATCGAGGACCTGGGCGCCCCGTACGTCTGGGTCCGCGGCAACCACGACTCGATGGAGACCCAGCGCTACCTGGAGGACATGGAGAACGTCCACGTCCTGGACGACGGCCGGGCCCGCACTGTGGCCGGCATCCGCTTCGCGGGCATCGGCGACCCCCAGTTCACCCCGGACCGCTCGAACCGGCCCGGCGCGGAGGCGTCCCAGGAACTGGCCGGCGCCCGCCTGGCCTCGGCCCTGCACGACCAGTCGGCGGCGGGCACGCCGGTGGACGTCGCCATCGCCCACGAGCCGTCCGCCGCCCGCGAGGTGGACGGCGAGGTGCCGCTGGTCCTGGCGGGCCACATCCACCACGAGAAGACGGAGGTCATGAAGTACGGCACCCGGCTGCGGATAGAGGGCTCCACCGGCGGCAGCGGGCTGCGCGCCGTCGAGGGGAAACACCCCGACCCGATCCAGGCGTCGATCCTCTACCTCGACCGGGACAGCCGCCGTCTCCAGGCGTGGGACGAGATTGAGCTGGGCGGGCTCGGCCTGACCACGGCCGAGGTCAGCCGCCACCTCCCGAAGGAGAACCAGCCGGGCGCGTCCCCGTCCCCCACGGACTCGCCCACGGGGTCTCCCACGGCCGAAGGCACCTCCCCGACCCCGTCTCCGTAAACCGTTTTGGCGATCCCTCCCGCCATCCCATATGCTTCTCACGTCCCCGACGCGCTGAGAAGCGCCCAGGCGGGCCGATAGCCCTCATCGTCTAGCGGCCTAGGACGCCGCCCTTTCAAGGCGGTAGCACGGGTTCGAATCCCGTTGGGGGCACGC
>NZ_JAVRHI010000058.1:0-15216 GCF_034105845.1 Streptomyces sp. CRN 30
CCGGCGAGCGCCGCGAGCCCGCCAGGCGCGGTACGGTCGCCCGTCAGCGTCCGCACCCCCGCGGGCGCGGGGTGCCGCCCCCGGTGGAAGACCGTCACGTCCCAGCCGCGGGCGAGCGCCGCCTCGGCGACGGCGCGCCCCACGAACTCCGTACCGCCCAGTACCAGAAGTCTCATGCCGTCGACTCTGCCCGTCCGGCGGCCGGCAGGGAACGGGATTCTGCTCTCAGGAGACGCCCACCGGGCGGTACGCGTCCGTCAACGGCTCGTCGGCGGCGTGTACTTGTACCCCACCCGCCGTACCGTCTGGATCGCCTTGCGGTGCTCCGCGCCGAGCTTGCGGCGCAGCCGGGCGATGTGGACGTCGACGGTACGGCCGTCGCCCACGTGCCCGTACCCCCACACGGTGGTGACCAGCTGGTCGCGGGTGTGCACCCGGTTCGGGTGCGCGACCAGGTGCGCGAGCAGCTCGAACTCCAGGTAGGTGAGGTCGAGGGGCCGCCCGTCGACCTCGGCGGTGCGCTGCACGGTGTCCACGCGGACCAGGGCGTCGCCGTCGCCCGCGTCGCCCGTGCCGGCCGTCCGGCGCTCAGACAGGTCCGGCACGGCGAACGGCAGGGCGGGCGGCTGCTGGTCGGCCGGTACGAGCAGGAGGTAGCCGATCATCGGCGGGTGCCCCGGCAGCGTGGGCAGGGTGTGCGGGGGCGCGGGCAGCCAGGTGGCGCCCGGCGGCAGGAAGTCCGCCACCTGGTTCCCCGGGCTCTCAGCTGCGTTCGACCAGGGGAGGCCCCGATCCTCGTCCCGGTCGACGGCGCGCAGCCGGTGCCGTGCGGTGCCGTTCGCGGCGGGGGAGGCGTCGGGGGCGATGAGGGGAGCGGTGGTCAGGGCGGCGGAGGAGAGGGCGGCGGAGGAGAGGGAACGAGTGGTCGCCATGGGAGGTCAGCTCTTTCGCGCGAGGGGTTCGACGGAAGGGCGACGGCCGCGATGCGTGGTCGGGCTCGCCGGGTCGTACGTCGTTGCGCGCGGACCGGAGGCCGGGGTGTACGGCTGCTAGCGGGCCGGCGCGTTCGTCGCGCGGCAACACACCCGGTCGTAGTCGTGGTGCTGACGGGAAGGCCAGAAGGGCTCGAGGTCATGGCGACCCGTCGCGGGGGACTTCCGGAAGCTGGCCATGGGCCCATTGAAGCAGACACCCGGTGCCACCCGGGAGACCGCGTTCACTGGGTGGACGCCACACGGACGTGACATGGGTGACACCGGCCCGGTTGGTTCCGGGGAACGCGAGAAGGGCGCCCACCGACTCGGTGGGGCGCCCTTCTCGCGTGCGGGGGAGCGGGTCAGACCTGACCGGCCTTCTCCAGCGCGGAGCAGCAGGTGTCGACCAGGAGGCGGGTCACCACGTACGGGTCGACGTTGGCGTTGGGACGGCGGTCCTCGATGTAGCCCTTGCCGTCCTTCTCGACCTGCCAGGGGATGCGGACCGAGGCACCGCGGTTGGAGACGCCGTAGGAGTACTCGTTCCACGGGGCGGTCTCGTGCAGGCCCGTCAGCCGGTCGTCGATGCCGGCGCCGTAGTTCTTGACGTGGTCGAGCGGCTTGGAGCCCTCACCGAGCGACTCGGCCGCGGTGATGATCGCGTCGTACCCCTCACGCATCGCCTTGGTGGAGAAGTTGGTGTGCGCGCCGGCGCCGTTCCAGTCGCCCTTGACCGGCTTGGGGTCCAGGGTGGCGGAGACGCCGAAGTCCTCGGCGGTGCGGTAGAGCAGCCAGCGGGCCACCCACAGGTGGTCGGAGACCTCCAGCGGCGGGACCGGGCCGACCTGGAACTCCCACTGGCCGGGCATGACCTCGGCGTTGATGCCGGAGATGGCGAGGCCGGCCTTGAGGCAGTTCTCCAGGTGCGCCTCGACGATCTCGCGGCCGAAGATCTCGTCGGCGCCGACACCGCAGTAGTAACCGCCCTGGGGGGCCGGGAAGCCGCCCTCGGGGAAGCCCAGCGGGCGGGTGCCGTCGAAGAAGGTGTACTCCTGCTCGATGCCGAAGATCGGCTCCTGCGCGGCGAACTTCTCGGCGACCTCGCGCAGCGCGGCCCGCGTGTTGGAGCTGTGCGGGGTCATGTCGATGTCGAGGACCTCGCACAGGACGAGGACGTCGTCGCCGCCGCGGATGGGGTCGGGGCAGGTGAAGACCGGCTGCAGCACGCGGTCCGAGGCGTGGCCCTCGGCCTGGTTGGTGGAGGACCCGTCGAAGCCCCAGATCGGCAGCTCGGCACCCTTGGCGTCGTCGGCCAGGATCTTCGTCTTGGAACGGAGCTTGGCCGTCGGCTCGGTGCCGTCGATCCAGATGTACTCAGCCTTGAACGTCACGGGCCCTCATCCTTCGGTGGGTCTGCACATCGCGGTCGTGCGGGTGCCGGCGGCGGTGCTGCGGCACCGGGGGCGCCGCGCGGGAGGTGCCCGCAGCTTGTCAACGGGCGGTTTCCCGGCCGTTGCCCGAGTGTGAAGGCCGTGTTACCTGCGGCTTCGGCTGAATCCAGCGCACCGTGAGGTGGCGCGGGGAAGGGGCGGCCCGTATGCGATGGGCCGGCCACCTCCTCGCCGTCGGTGGCCGGCCGCCGTCACCCCACCTTCTCGATCAGCGCCCGGCGGATCAGGAACTTGCCGGGCTCCCGGACCTGCTCGAAGGCGGCGTCGTTCAGCAGGACGCAGCTGCCGGAGACCGAGGTGACCTCCACCGTCGTGGACCTGTCGTTGTCCAGGTTGGTCACACGCAGCCGCGTACCGGCCGGGAACTGGTTGCTGGACGCGGCCGGGGCGCCGGCCTCACCGGACAGGGTGACCGTGGAACCGGTGCAGACCTGCTGCGCGGAGGCGCCGGGGTCCTGGACGCCGCCGGCCTGGGAGTCCTGTGCCCCCTCGGGCGCCTGCGCGCCCTCGGTGCCCTGTACGCCTGGTGCGCCCTGTGCGTCCTGGGAGCCCTGAGCCGACTCCCCGACCACGCACCCGGACGCCTCCTGCTTGCGCTCGATCTCGGCGAGGACCGCCTCCCGGTTGGTGATCCTGGCCTCCGACAGGGCGTCGGGGTTCGCCCGCTGGTCCGCGATGAACCGCTGGTTGTTGCCGAGCGCGGTGGCCAGGCCCTGGCACACGGTCGAGTCCGCCGCGGTCTGCGCGGCGTTCGACGTGGCCGCCAGGGCGAAGGCCCCGCCGCCCGCCACGACCGCCGCGCCCGTCAGCAGGGCCAGCTTCTTCCTCGTGCCGAGCGTTCTCCTCCGCGACATGCGCGCCTCCTGTTCCCGGCCGCCGTACGCCGCCGGCCGGATCGGGTGAGTACGCCGCTAGGTACGGGGAGGCGAACGGAGTTGCTCAACGGACGGGCCCGGCCCGGTGCTCACCGGGACAGGGCGTCCCGTACCGCCTCCTCCGTGCGGGCCACCACCGCGCTGCCGTCGTCGGCGGTGATGATCGGCCGCTGGATGAGCTTCGGGTGTTCCGCGAGCGCCCGCACCCACCGGTCCCGGGAACCGGCGTCGCGGGGCCACTCCTTCATCCCCAGCTCCTTCGCGGCGGTCTCCTGCGTCCGGGTGATGTCCCACGGCTCCAGTCCGAGGCGCGCGAGCACGTCCCGGATCTCGTCCTCGCCGGGCACGTCCTCCAGGTACCGGCGCACGGTGTACTCGGCGCCCTCGGCGTCCAGCAGACCGATCGCGCTGCGGCACTTCGAGCAGGCCGGATTGATCCAGATCTCCATGCCCACACGCTACGTGAGACCCCTTCCGCCACTGCTGTCGCACCACCCCGTCACACACCCTCGGCAATCGCCCTCAAACCCCGTCTGGCCAGGGGCGATTGTCAGTGGGGGGCAGTAAAATTGAAGCAGTGTTCGAGGGAGTTGCCGGAGGTTCCGGCGGCTCCCTGACCGCGACAGGAGGATGCCCGTGCCCGCTGCCGCACTCAAGCCGCTGCCCACCCAGTCCACGGCCCGGAGGCCGGTCCTGCTCGACCTCCCGTACACACCCGTCGAGAAGAGCCCGCTGCCGCCGGGCCGTCCCCGCGAGTGGTACGTCACGCACAACCGCCGCCTGAAGGCGATGCGCCTCGCCATCGCCCTGCTGGACTCCGGCGTGTACGTCCCGAACCAGGCCCGCAACGAGACGATCCGCAGCACGGCCGAGCTCATCGGCGTCCACCCGCCGTCGGACACGACCTGCCACATGGTCCGGGCCCTGATGCGCTACAGCCGCTGAGGAGACCCGGCCGGTGCCGTCCACCCCGCACGGGGTGGGCGGCACCGCCGTGTCCGGGGGCGGGCCACCCGGCCGACGGTGACAGCGTGTGAGTGCTCCCATGGCCGGCAGCCCCGCGCACCGGGGCCGAACCCGACAAAAATCGCATGCGCACTGGACCGCTGAGCGAGCATGCTGGACACGCACGGTCCAGCTGCCCGGCAGCATTCCCGCAGGACAGGCGCCTCTCGGTGGAGCCGGGACCACTCTGTACGCGCCGGCGGACAGGAGCCCGGACTCTCCGCTCCCGTCACCGGACACGCACCGGCCACGTATGCACGCTCCGTCATCGTCACGCCCACGAGGAGGCCCGTCATGGCCACCTTGCTCCTCATCGCGATCCTCGTCCTGGTCGTCCTGGGCTTCGGCAACAACGTGTTCTGGCTCGCCGCGGTCGCCCTGCTCTTCCTGTACATCAGGTACGGCCCCTGGGAGGGCTCGAACACGCCTCCGGGCGGGGGCGGCGGTGGTGGTGGCGGCCCGTCGGGGGGTCTGCCGCCCACCTACCGCGCCTACCGGGAGCGCCGTGACCGCGAGGCCAAGTGGCAGCGCCGCTACCGTCGCGAGCGGCCCTTCGAGGCCCGCCGCCAGGCGCGCGAGAAGGTCCGCGACAAGGCCCTCGAGAAGCACTACGAGGACAAGGAAGGCATCTCGTGAGACCGGACGGAGCGCAACGGCGGCCGGCGACACCCTCCCGTACGGCACGCACCGCACCCGTTCACGCGCCTTGGTGAACTCCGGGCGAACGCCCGTTCAACACGCGCTTCGGTCTCACCTACAACCCTCCGACCCCCCAAGGGGTCTGGAGGGCTGATCGAATCTTGCTTTCTCCTGGGGGGAACACATGAGAAGACGCACCCTCTCGGTGCTGTGCACACTCGGCGCGCTCGGTGGCGTGCTCGCGGTTCCCACGGCGGCACAGGCGGCCGATCCGTATCCATCGGGACCCTCGGTCCGGACCAGTGAGAACGCGGTCGTCCTGGACTTCGGTACGTTCGACCTGCCGAAGAACCTGAAGGTGCTCCTGCGCGAAACGGGCACCGACACCCCGGTGGCGACCATCACCGAGTTCGGCTTCGTGGACGACGGGGATGACGTCGACTGGGACGAACCCCATGTGACCGCCGTCACGACCTCCCCGCTGCGGCTGGCGGACCTGGGCCGGTACGCGGTGGACGTCGAGTACGACGGCACCGGGGGCGAAACCATTCTCCACAAGGGTGAGGCGGTCCTCGACTACCGCCTGATCCCGCTGGTCAAGACGTTCGAGGTGAGCGGCGGGCCGGTGGACCTGGACAACAGGACGGTGACCGTCACGGCGGACGCGGCGCTGCGCGACCCGCGCGACGACTCCGAGACGCCCATGGCGAACGGCCGGCTGGTGCTGGAGACGACCGCGGCGAGGACGGAAGTGAAGACCGACGCCTCGGGTCATGCCGAGACGCCCTTCACCTTCACGGGCACGGAGAAGCAGGACATCACGACGAGGTCGAAGAACGACGTCAGGGTGGTCCTCCGGCCGGCCGACGCGGACGCCACGTACGGTCTGACCCGCCAGGTCGAGGTCCACCTCCCCTCGACCACCGTCAAGCTGGACTCGCCCACGGTGAGGGGTGCGGACGGGACGGACGTCCCGCTGAGCGGCCGGGCCACCTACGTCGACCGCAACGGCGTCCGCAAGCCGGTTCCCGTCGGCTCGCTCATGTCGGTGTACAAGGTACGGAAATTCAACGCCGGGAAGGACGGGCGCTTCACCGCCCAGGTTCCCGTCTACGGCACCCGACGGCAGGCGATCGCCCTCCATGAAACGCCATGGCTGCGCGCCACGTACGGGTACTACACCCCGAACCCGACGACGAGCGCCGGCTTCCACAGGGTCCCCGACGTCACCGTCAGCCGGTACAAGAAGGTCACGGTGTCGAGCGTCTTCGACCGCTACGACATCCCGGCCGCGACGACCCTGAAGGTGAAGCTCCAGTTCAAGGCGGAGGGCTCCAAGACCTGGGTCACCAGGAAGACCGTCGACAGCCCCGCCGCCAAGGGTGACAGCTCCCGCAAGGTCGAGGTCGCGGACCTGCCCTACCCGGGTGGGGGCGTCTGGCGGTTCCAGTTCCCCGGCACCAAGAAGATCCCGGCCGGCCCCGCCCCGGAGTCGGCCACAGTGACCCGCGAGATGACGGTCCTCCCGGAGTTCAACGCGAGCCCCGAGCCGGTCAGGAAGGGTGCCTCCCTCAAGATCACCGGCAAGCTCGACGAGAAGAACTGGTACAGCGGACAGTGGGAGGCGTTCGCCGGCGCGCGGGTCGACATCTACTTCCGCGCGAAGGGCAGGACCACCTGGAGCAAGGTCGGCACCGCCGGGACGGGCAAGGACGGCACGTTCAGGAAGACCGTCAAGGCGGCCAGGGACGGCGACTGGCAGGCCAGGTACGACGGTGACGAATGGAGTCACTTCTACAGCCACAGCCGCAAGGACTACGTGGACGTCAAGTGAGCACGGCCCGCACTCGGACCGAGGGCTCGAAACGCCATCGACCAGGTGCTCAGGGGCGGACAACAGGACGCAGCGTGAGACTGGAGCGGGCCCGGTAGGAAGGAAAGCAGGCACACGACCTGAGAGCCGTCGGCCGGCTCTCCTGGAGGCAGGAGAGCCGGCCGACGGCCCAGAGACGGCCCGGGAGAGCGGTTACCCGCTCTGACCTGGGGCCGTATCACACGTCGAAGTAGAGCTCGAACTCGTGCGGGTGCGGGCGCAGCTGCAGCGGGGCGATCTCGTTGGTGCGCTTGTAGTCGATCCACGTCTCGATCAGGTCGGGCGTGAAGACGTCGCCCTGAAGCAGGAACTCGTGGTCCCGCTCCAGCGAGTCGAGGACGGCCGGGAGCGAGGTCGGGACCTGCGGGACGCCCGCGTGCTCCTCGGGAGCGAGCTCGTAGAGGTCCTTGTCGATCGGCTCGGCCGGCTCGATCTTGTTCTTGATGCCGTCGAGGCCCGCGAGGAGGAGGGCCGAGAAGGCGAGGTAGGGGTTGCCGGAGGAGTCGGGCGCGCGGAACTCGACGCGCTTGGCCTTCGGGTTGGAGCCGGTGATCGGGATGCGCATGGCGGCGGAGCGGTTGCGCTGCGAGTACACCAGGTTGACCGGGGCCTCGAAGCCGGGCACCAGTCGGTGGTAGGAGTTCACCGTCGGGTTGGTGAAGGCCAGCAGCGACGGGGCGTGCTTGAGGATGCCGCCGATGTAGTAGCGCGCCATGTCCGACAGGCCCGCGTAACCGGCCTCGTCGTAGAAGAGCGGGTCGCCGTTGCTCCACAGGGACTGGTGGACGTGCATGCCCGAGCCGTTGTCACCGAAGATCGGCTTCGGCATGAAGGTCGCGGTCTTGCCGTTGCGCCAGGCGACGTTCTTCACGATGTACTTGAAGAGCTGGAGGTCGTCGGCGGCGGCGAGCAGCGTGTTGAACTTGTAGTTGATCTCGGCCTGGCCGGCGGTGCCCACCTCGTGGTGCTGGCGCTCGATCTGCAGACCGGACCGCTCCAGCTCCAGGGAGATCTCGGCGCGCAGGTCGGCGAAGTGGTCGACCGGCGGGGCCGGGAAGTAACCACCCTTGTAGCGCACCTTGTAGCCGCGGTTGTTCTCGACCGCGCCGGTGTTCCAGGCGCCCGCCTCGGAGTCGATGTGGTAGTACGACTCGTTCTCGGCGGTCCGGAAACGGACGCTGTCGAAGACGTAGAACTCGGCCTCGGGACCGAAGAACGCGGTGTCGGCGATGCCGGTGGAGGCGAGGTAGTCCTCGGCCTTCTTCGCCACGTTGCGCGGGTCGCGGGAGTACTGCTCGCCCGTGATCGGGTCGTGGATGAAGAAGTTGATGTTGACCGTCTTGTCGCGGCGGAAGGGGTCGACGCGCGCGGTGGTCAGGTCGGCGCGGAGCGCCATGTCGGACTCGTGGATGGCCTGGAAGCCGCGGATGGAGGAACCGTCGAACGCCAGCTCCTCGGCCGGGTCGAAGGTCGCCGCCGGCACCGTGAAGTGCTGCATCACGCCCGGCAGGTCGCAGAACCGGACATCGATGAACTTGACGTCCTCGTCCGCGATGAACTTCTTGGCCTCGTCGGCGTTCTGGAACATCCAGCTCCTCCTACTCCCGGCCGTCCGTGCCGGGGTGGTAGTTCGTTCGTGCGGCCAGTGCGGTGGCACACGCTGGTCCCGACCTTAGGGAGGGGTGATTTCTCGTGCGTGACCCATTTGTTTCGCCCAAGTTAACCGGAGCGCGGTCGTCGGGACCCGCCTGCCCCGGCGGATCCACCCGCCCAGTACGGTGGACGGGTGGACAAGAGGCAAGCAATCGGATCCTGGCTCTCCGGCCCGCGCGCGGCCGCGGAGGACGCGGGTGTCGACTTCGGCTACCGCGGCGAGCAGCTCGGCCTGCCGGAGTCCGGGCCCGGCTCGATCGCCCGCCCCGGCCGGCGGCTCGGCGCGCTCGCCGTGGACTGGGGCCTGTGCCTCTTGATCGCATACGGTCTCCTCACGGACGGCTACAACCAGGCGACCAGCAACTGGGCCCTGCTCCTCTTCTTCGCGCTGCACGTCCTGACGGTCGGCACGGTCGGCTTCACCCCGGGCAAGCGCCTCTTCGGTCTGAAGGTGGTCGACGAGAGCACCGGGACGGTCAACCCGCTGCGGGTCCTGCTCCGTACGGTCCTGCTGTGCCTGGCGATCCCGGCCCTGGTCTGGGACCGCGACGGCCGCGGCCTCCACGACCGCCTGGCCCGCACGGTCGAAGTACGCATCTGACCGCGGACCGCGCGCTCACGGAACTCCCGCACGTACGGCGACGGGGGCCCGGAACCTCACAGGTTCCGGGCCCCCGTCGCCGTATCACCGCTCAGCGCAGCGGCAGCGTCACCGCATCTTCGGGCCGCCCCGTGGCATGCGCATGCCCTTGGGCATCGGCCCCTTCGGCAAGGGCATGTTGCTCATCAGGTCCCCCATCGCCCGCAGCCGGTCGTTGGTGGCCGTGACCTGGGGGCCCGACAGGACGCGCGGCAGCTTGAGCATGGTGGTGCGCAGCTTCTTCAGCGGCACCTGACCCTCGCCGGTGCCCACCATCAGGTCGTGCACCGGGACGTCCGCCACGATGCGGGCCATCTTCCGCTTCTCGGCGGCCAGCAGGCTCTTCACCCGGTTCGGGTTGCCCTCGGCGACCAGCACGATGCCCGCCTTGCCCACGGCCCGGTGGACCACGTCCTGGCTGCGGTTCATCGCGATCGCCGGTGTGGTCGTCCACTGCCGGCCGATGTTGTCGAGCACCGCCGCCGCGGCACCCGGCTGGCCCTCCATCTGCCCGAAGGCGGCACGCTCGGCCCGGCGTCCGAAGACGATCGCCGTTCCGAGCACGGCGAACAGGAAGCCTGCGATACCGAGATAGACCGGGTGACCGATCAGGAAACCGATCGCGAGGAAGACACCAAAGATGGCGATTCCGACAGCCGCGAGCACAAGACCGATCTTCTTGTCGGCCCTGCGGGTCATCTTGTAGGTCAGGGCGATCTGCTTGAGTCGCCCGGGGTTCGCAGCGTCCGCTGCGTTGTCCTTCCTCGCCATGCGATGAATTCTACGTGGCCCGGGGAGCGGGGACGACGGCGGTGCTCATGGAGGGCCCGACGGCCGTACGGGAGGGCGGCGGGCCTGACGCGCGGCGGGTGTTACGGCAGCCGCGAGGCGACGGCGGCCTCGTCGAGCACGCGCTGGGTCTCGACCCGGTCCTTGGCCCGGCGGCGGTCCTCCATCACGGAGGTCCAGGCGTTGCGGCGGGCGGTGCGCTGGCCGCTGCTCATGAGCAGCGATTCGACGGCACGCAGTGCATCGGTGAACGAAGGAATTGCTGTGGCGCGGACGGGCGCGGCCTGCATGATGGAGGTCCCCCCTCGGGATGGCAGCTCTGGCCGGGGCTGTACAAGCTGTGAAACCAGGGTCACTGATTGGTGTTACCAGGGCGTGACCGACCGGTCAAACCCGAATGAAGGTTTGCTTTACCCGCCAGAATCGCACCGCGACCCCGGTGACGCCCCTCATCTGCGGGGACGGCCGGGGCCGCGCCGTACTGGCCACTACCGGCGGGTAGTCACCTGTGCCCGGATTCACACCAGGGAAGTGACACGCAATGCCATCTGTGCCGCGGGGGCGCCCCGCGGCAGGTCCGCCGCGCGGCGCCCCCGCGGCAGCCGTAGTACCGGTCAGACGGCCTGCGGGGCGACGGACCGGCGCTGCTCGGTGGCCATCTGGAAGAGCCGGCCGGCCCGGTACGAGGAGCGCACCAGCGGGCCCGACATGACGCCGGAGAAGCCGATCTGCTCGGCCTCCTCCTTCAGCTCCACGAACTCGTGCGGCTTGACCCAGCGCTCCACCGGGTGGTGGCGGACGCTCGGGCGCAGGTACTGCGTGATGGTGATCAGCTCGCAGCCCGCCTCGTGCAGCTGGCGCAGCGCCTCGCTGATCTCCTCGCGGGTCTCGCCCATGCCCAGGATCAGGTTGGACTTGGTGACCAGGCCGTAGTCGCGGGCCTCGGTGATGACCTTCAGGGAGCGCTCGTAGCGGAAGCCGGGGCGGATGCGCTTGAAGATCCGCGGCACCGTCTCGACGTTGTGCGCGAAGACCTCGGGGCGGGAGGCGAAGACCTCCGCCAGCAGCTCCGGGACGGCGTTGAAGTCGGGGGCGAGGAGCTCGACCTTGGTGCGGCCGCCCTCGCGGTCCGCGGTCTGCTCGTGGATCTGGCGCACGGTCTCGGCGTACAGCCAGGCGCCGCCGTCGGGCAGGTCGTCGCGGGCGACGCCGGTGATCGTGGCGTAGTTCAGGTCCATCGTGACGACGGACTCGCCCACGCGGCGCGGCTCGTCACGGTCGAGCGCCTCCGGCTTGCCGGTGTCGATCTGGCAGAAGTCGCAGCGCCGGGTGCACTGGTCGCCGCCGATGAGGAAGGTCGCCTCGCGGTCCTCCCAGCACTCGTAGATGTTGGGGCAGCCGGCTTCCTGGCAGACCGTGTGCAGGCCCTCGCTCTTCACGAGGTTCTGCATCTGGCGGTACTCGGGACCCATTTTCGCCCGGGTCTTGCTCCACTCGGGCTTGCGCTCGATGGGGGTCTGGGCGTTCCGGACCTCCAGGCGCAGCATCTTGCGTCCGTCGGGTGCGACTGCGGACACATCGGCTCCCTGTAACTTCGATTCGTGGGCGTGTCTCAGCCTACGCCCGTTGATTGTGGGGCCGGACGGCCGGGTGTCGGCCGCCACTGCCCTGTCAGGGCAACCCCGGGCGGACGGGGCGCATTCCCCGTCCGGCGGGAGGGGTGGTCACGCCGTGGCGCGCTCGATCTCGCGCGGCCTGAGGTCGGCGTTCTCCAGGATGTCCCGCAGGTGCCGCTCGGCGACCGGCAGGACCTCCGCGATGGTGATGTCCCGGCCCAGCTCGGCGGCGAGGGAGGTGACGCCCGCGTCCCGGATGCCGCACGGGATGATCCGGTCGAACCAGGTGGCGTCCGGGTTCACGTTCAGGGCGAAGCCGTGCATGGTGACGCCCTTGGCGACGCGGATGCCGATCGCCGCCATCTTGCGGTCCTCGCGGCGCTGGCCCGCGTTGGAGGGGGCGTACTCGGGTCCGTTCAGCCGCGGGTCGAACTCGTCGTCGTGGAGCCGCGGGTCGAGGTCCAGGCTGAGTCCGCCCAGGGAGGGGCGCTGTTCGACCGGGTCGCCGAGGACCCACACCCCGCTGCGGCCCTCGACCCGGCTGGTCCCCACGCCGAACTCCGCGCACGTGCGGATCAGGGCCTCCTCCAGCCGCCGCACGTGGGCCACCACGTCCACCGGGCGGGGCAGCTTCTGGATCGGGTAGCCGACCAGCTGGCCCGGACCGTGCCAGGTGATCTTGCCGCCGCGGTCCACGTCGACGACGGGCGTCCCGTCCAGCGGGCGCTCCTCGTCGGCCGTGCGCCGGCCCGCCGTGTAGACCGGCGGGTGCTCCAGCAGCAGCACGGTGTCGGGCGTCTCGTCGGCGAAGCGCGCCGCGTGCACCCGGCGCTGCTCGTCCCACGCCTCCTGATACTCGACGGCCCGGTCACCGAAGCCCATGCGGACGAACCGGAGTTCACTCACGGCTGTGCGCCTCCCTGGAAGCAAAAGCACTGGTTGCGATCGACTGTGGTCAGTCGCGATCGACTGTGTTGGCTGAGTGCGTCAGGCGCGTTCCGCGCCCAAGCCACTGTACGTCTGGCGGAAACGCGTCAGCCCTGTGGCCAATCCTCACACGATCGGATGAATGAGCGGCGGAATATGCGATCGGATGCTCACTCTCCGCTACATTCGCGCCGTTCACGAGGCAAAAGGGCTGCTCACCGGCGCTCCCGGCGCCTCGCCCCAGTCCGGGAAGGCAGGAGACCGCACCGCTGATGACGGAACGACCCGTGCAGCGCACTCCCAACCGTCAGCTCGCCGCTCTCATCGCGGAAGCGGGGTTCTCCAACGCGGGGCTCGCGCGCCGCGTGGACCAGCTCGGCCTCGAACACGGACTGGATCTCAGATACGACAAGACATCGGTCACCCGCTGGCTCCGCGGCCAGCAGCCCCGGGGCACCACGCCCGCGCTCATCGCCGAGGTGTTCACCCGCCGCCTCGGCCGCCGGCTCACCGCCCAGGACCTCGGCCTCGACGCCTGCGCGCCGGTCTACGCGGGCCTGGAGTTCGCCGCCGGCCCCGAGGAGGCCGTCGACATCGTCAGCGGACTGTGGCGCAAGGACTCCGGCAGCCACGCCGAGCTCCGCAAGATCGCGTTCACCCCGGCCGGACTCGTCGTGCCGAGCCGGGACTGGCTGATCGGCCGCGCCGACGACCGGGTGAGCCGGGGCGACCCCGGTCCCGCCCGCATCCCGGCCCAGGGCCGCCCCGCCCCGCCCAAGTTCCCGGCCCCGATCGACAAGCAGGGCGCGTCCGGGCCCCCGTCCCGGCAGCGCAACCAGACCGAGCGCGGCCCCGGGCAGCGGGTCACCGCCGGCGACATCGCCGCGCTGCGCTCCGTGGGCGAGCTGTTCCGCGCGCTCGACCACGCGTACGGCGGCGGCCACGCCCGCCAGGCCCTCGTGCGCTACCTGGAGCACGAGGCCGAGCCGATGCTCCGCGGCACCTACGGCGAGCAGATCGGCCGCCGCCTCTTCGCCGCCGCCGCCGACCTCACCCGGCTGGCCGGCTGGACCTCGTACGACATCGCCGCCCACGGGCTCGCCCAGCGGTACTTCGTGCAGGCGCTGCGGCTCGCCCAGGCGGCCGGGGACCGGATGTACGGCTCGTACGTCCTGGTCACGATGAGCCGGCAGGCCGTCTACCTCGGGCACGGGCGGGAGGCCGTGCAGCTGGCGCGCGTGGCGCAGCAGGGCGTCGGATCGTCCGCGCCGCCGGTCGTGCAGGCACTGCTGCACGCCGTGGAGGCGCGCGGGCACGGCGTGCTGGGCGAGGTGCGGGCCTGCACCGCCGCCCTCGTGCGGGCCGAGCGCGCCCTGGAGGCGACCCGGCCGGAGGACGACGTGCCGTACTGGGCGCGGTTCTTCGACGAGGCGCAGCTCGCCGACGAGTTCGGGCACTGCCACCGCGACCTGCAGCAGTACCGGGCCGCGGCCCAGCACGCCGAGCGCTCGCTCCAGCTGCGCCCGCCCGCCTACGCCCGCAGCCGGCTGTTCTGCCGGGTCGTCCTCGCCTCGGCCCGGCTGGGGCTCGGCGAGCTGGACCAGGCCTGCCAGTTGGGAGCGGAGGCCGCGGCGCAGGCGTCGGAGATGCGGTCGGTGCGCGCCATCGAGTACGTCCGCGAGTTCGAGCGCAGGCTCGAGCCGTACCGGGACGCGGCCCCCGTGCGCGGCTACCGCGATCGGATCGCGGCGCTCGGCTAGCCGGGCGCCCCCTCACACGTCCGTGTGCGGCGCGCTCACGCCGCCGTCCCGATCCACTCCTCCAGCGGGGCCGGGCGGACGTCCAGGTCCGTGAGGACGGCGTGGGCGGCCCGCCGGGCCGAGTGCAGGGCGCCCTGGACGCCGCTCGTGTCGCGGTGGTCCCCGCAGACGTAGAGGCCCGCGAGGAGCCGCACCGGGCGGCGCGGGTCGTGCGGCGGGGGCATCGCGGGGACCGCCTCGGGGTCGTGGTGGACGGCGAGCAGCTCCCAGCGGGCCGTCGAGGTGCCGTAAAGGCGGGCCAGCTGGGTGCGGACCGTGGCGTCCAGGTGCGCGGGGGCCGGGGGCGGGCCCAGCACGGTCGACGAGATGAGCGCCCGGCCGGCGGGGGCGCGCGTCGGGTCGACCTGGCTGACGACCGCCGTGTGCGACACCGGCCCGCTGCGGTCGGCGTCCAGGACCAGCGCCGGGCCGGTGGGCGGGGGCCGTTCGTCGGTGGTGTGGTGCACCACCGTCACCGGGTGGAAGCCGGGCACGCGCAGGCCGGGCAGCAGCCCGGCGGCGGCGCGCGCGCCGGTGGCCAGCAGGACGGCGCGGCAGGCGAGCGCACCGTGCTCGGCGGTGGTCACCGAGGTGGTGTCGAGGGAGAGGACGCGTACGCCGGTGCGTACCGTGCCCGGCGGCAGCGCGGCCGCGAGGAGGTCCGTGACGGTGTCCGCGCCCCCCTCCGGCAGGCTCAGGCGGCCGGTCGCGAAGGAGCGCAGCGCCAGGTCGGCGGAGCGGCTGGAGGTCTGGAGCGTGGGATCGCCGAGCAGCGCGGTGAGCAGGGGGCGCAGCAGCCCGTCGACGGCGCGCGCCGGGAAGCCGCGGTCGACGAGGGCCAGGGCGGCGGGGAGTTCCGGGCGGCCGAGGAGGCGTTCGGGCGGTGCGGCGGCGAGCCGGGCCAGGGCTACGGCGGCCCTGGACTGGTCCGCGGCGGTGCAGAGGGAGCCCGGGCGGGGCGCGCGGGCGGCGCCC